>CAZKCX010000549.1:0-5125 GCA_964550865.1 uncultured Planctomycetales bacterium | reverse complement strand
GATCAGCATCGAATTCTTGCCGATCCAGCCGACGCCGGCCGCCGCGGCGAGCGAGCGCTCGAGCACGGGCGCGGTATCCACGAAGGGTCTCGCCTCGAACGGCTGGTCCCACACGCTCCGCATCCGCCGGATCAGCTCGTCCAACCGCCGCCGCAGGACATCGTGGTAGTCCTGCCCGCGGGCATACGTGGCGATGCGACCGAAGGGGACGGGGGCGCTACTCGCCTCGTCCGCCCGGCCGGGCGGCTGGTATTTCATGGCCACACAAATGACGCTTCGGGCACCCGGCAGGAGCCTCTGTGGATCCTTGCGGATCTCCACGTGACGCTGGAGGTAGTCCATCCGCCCGGCATGGCCGGACGCCAACCAGGGCTCGAGCGCCTCCGCGCGGGGAGGGGGCTTCGCGCGGGCGATGCCGAGGCGATCGAACCCCAGCTCCTCGGCGATCCGTCGGATCCGTGCCACAGATTCCGGGCCGGTCATGCCGATATGGTAGCCGGTCGCTCGCGCGATCCAAGGGTGGACACGGCGCGGGGATCGTTCTACCTTTTTTCGTGATCGCAACTCTCGCCGGGGGTACGTAGGCCGAGGACTGAGGCGTATGGACATAGGCTTGTGTACGATCGCCTTTCGAGACCGCCCGATCGACGAGGCGCTGGATGTCGCCGTGGAGGCCGGATTCGACGGCGTCGAGATCTGGGGCCAGCAAGGCCATCTTCCTCCTTCCGTCAGTCCCGCGAGCGCCACGCAGATCCGCCAATTCGTGGACGACCGGGGGCTCAAGGTCTTCGCGTATGGCTCCTACCTCCGAGTGCTCTCGGAGGACTACGGGATGCAGCTTCGTCCGGTGCTGAATACGACCGCCGCGCTCGGTGCGCCGATCGTGCGGATCTGGGCCGGTGCCACGCCGTCCGCGGAGGCCGGTCATGCCCAGGTAGACGAAGCGGTCGGCCAGCTTCGGGAGCTATGCCATATGGCGGCCGAAGTCGGGGTGACGGTGGCTTTTGAGAACCACGACGGCAGCCTGGCCGATTCGGCGGAGATGATCCTCCACCTGATCGAGAGGACCGGTGCGGACAACCTCAAGACGTACTACCAACCTTCCTGGCGTTCGGGAGCGGGCGACTTCTACGAATCGCTCGAGCGGCTCTTGCCACACGTCGTGAACATCCATGCACAGAATTTCCGCGGGCATCACAAGCAGCGGACGCCCTTGGCGGACGGTGATGCCGACTATGAGCGGATCTTTCGAATCCTCCGGGAAGGGCAGTACGATGGCCCCATCGAGGTCGAGTTCGTCGAAGGCCCGGATCCGGAGGGCTGGGCCCGACGAGACCAAGAGTACCTCCGCTCGCTGATCGCCCAGTGAGTTCCGTCCCCCGGAGGGATCCATCGAGGGGTCGCGTCCCGCGCGGAATTTGACCGCCACTCGTTTCAGAGGCTAAGATCCAATGTAGGGTTGCGCCGTACAATATTCGCCGCCGGTGGGAATCACATCCATACGCAACCTGGGAATCTGCGGAGGACAGCTTCGTGGCCTCGTTGGTGCCCGGTTTCACGATCTTGAAACACTTGGGTCGAGGCGCGGGCTCACACATCTTTTGGGCAAGGGATATCAAGACGAAGAAGGAAGTCGCGCTGAAGCGCGTCCTCTATCGCTCGCCCGAGGACGAAAAGTACCTGGCGCAACTCGAGCACGAATACGAGATCGCCCGGAAGTTCGATCACCCGAATCTCCGACGCTGCTATGAAATCCGACGGATCCGCGAAGGGGACGCGGTTCGCGAGCTCCTGCTCGTCATGGAGATGGTCCACGGGACCACGCTCGAGCAGCATCGGCCGACCCAGCCCCTGGAGGCACTCGAGATCTTTATCGGTGTGGCCGCGGGTCTGGGCACGCTGCATGAGCAGGGGCTGGTCCACTGTGACGTCAAACCCCGGAATGTGATGCTCGACCGCAGGGGTCTGGTGAAGATCATCGATTTCGGCCAGACCTGCCCGATCGGGACGGCGAAGGACCGCGTGCAGGGCACGCCGGATTTCCTGGCGCCGGAGCAGGTCCGCCTTGACCCCATCGACCGACGGACGGACGTGTTCGGTCTTGGCGCGACGATGTACTGGGCCCTCACCGGGCGAGGGCTGGTCACCCCGACGCCGGCCGAGCCGGGGGACCCGTGGCCCGCGGTCGACGGCAGTCTGCTGCGATGGTCGGGCCCGCCGTCCCCGCGAGACCTGAATGCCGAGGTCCCGCAGGCGCTGAGCGAGCTGGTCATGCGGGCCTGTCGCGAGCGGGCGTGCGATCGGCATGCCCACATGGCGGATCTTGCCGCCGAGCTCAAGCACGTCGATACGGCTATGCGGGCGGCGGCGAAGCCGACGCACGAGAAGGACAAGAACGACTCGCCTTCGCCCGGCGATCGTCCATCTCCCTCTGACGCTGGCAAGTCCAGCGAGATGACGAGGCTTTCTTGAGCACGACAACCGACGCCAACGCCGCCATCGAGACGTACAAGGAGGCCGCCGAGCTCAACCTCGATGACCCGGTGCGAAAGGGATCGCAGCTCGTGCTTCCGAACTACGGGCAGGTCGTGGTTACGGGCGACATGCACGGCCATCGGAAGAACTTCGAGAAGCTCAAGCGATTCTGCGGACTTACGAGCTCGCCCAGCCGACTGGTGATCCTCCAGGAGCTGATCCACGAGGAATCCCAGGGCCCGGATCATCCCGATATGTCTCACGAACTGCTGCTGGAGGCGGCACGGTGGAAGTGCGAGTTCCCGGATCAGGTCTTCTTCGTGCAGTCGAATCATGAGGTCGCGCAGCTCACCGGTCGGGGCATCATCAAGAGCGGACACGGCGTGCTCGAGGACTTCACGGCGGGGCTGGAGGCGACATACGGCCCCGACGATGCGCCGGGCGTTATGGAGGCGATCGCGACGTTCATCCTGTCGTATCCGCTGGCCGCGCGGACGCCGTATGGGGTCTTCATCTCACACACGTTGCCCGACGGACGAGAGATCGAGGATTTCGATCCGTCCGTGCTGAACCGGGCCGTGACCCGGGAGGACGTCGACGTGGGGCAGGGCGCCAAGTTCCTCTGGGGTCGGCGACACACACCGGAACTCGTCGATCGCCTGGCCGAGATGCTGGATGCCGAGGTGTTCATCACCGGGCATCAGCCCGAACCGGAAGGCTACCGCCAGGCGTGCGAGCGGATGCTCATCCTCAGCAGCGACCACAACCATGGCGTCTTTCTGCCGATCGACCTCTCCAAAACGCTGACGATGAGCGACCTGATTAGGGACATCCGCAAGTTCGTGTCCGTGGAATGAAGGACCTGAAGCCTCCCCGGCTCCCTGCACCATCGACCCAGACGATGGAACCCATTCGCCCCTGCAACCGTCTAACCTTAAGGATGCTGCCACGAAGGATGGGGTAGCGCGCAGGACGAACGCCCTATCGGCGTAGCCCATGGCTTCAAGCGGACGCTCGCAACAGCCCAGGGAGGACATGATGGTTTCCAAGGCCGCAATCGTGATCGGGGAAGTCGTGCTCGTGGTGGCCGTGATGGTGGGGCTCGGCGTGTATGTGTACCCCTGGAAGACGATCCCGCCGAACTTCGAGGCCGTGGAAGAGGGGGTCCTGTACCGGAGCGGCCAACCGACGGCAGAAGACTTGCAGAGCCTGCGAGACGAGCACGGCATCAAGACGATCGTGAACGTGCGGACCGCGAAGGATCAGCAGAAGTCGGGCGGGATCTCGCTCGCGGAGGAGCGCTCGATGGCGGAATGGCTCGGCATGCGGTTCGTGAACATCCCCATGCGGGGGAAAGAGCCCGTCGACCCGAACCAGGTCGGGGCATGGATGGAGATCGTGCGGGATCAGTCCAACTGGCCGATCCTCGTCCACTGCCGAACCGGTGCGGGACGGACAGGCTTGCAGGTGGCCGCCTATCGGCTGTTCGCCCAGGACTGGTCGGGTGACCAGGCGGCCGACGAAGCCCTGTCGCGCGGCATGAAGCCCGAGAAGTACGGCCACTACCTGAACTACCTCCGCGGCTGCACACCGGCGAGCTGTCCGGTCACGTCGCAGCCGAGCACGAAGCCGTAACGAGGACGGTGGCGCGTCAAGACGCAGCCTTTGCTCTATAGCCTACTTACAGAGCGGGGGCACACTTGCGGCGCAGCCACGGGCGAGACGCCCGTGCTACGAGGACGCCGGTTGCTGTTGCGTCATGCAGTGGATCGTGCCGAAGCCCCAGACCAGATCGACGGCGTGGATGCCGGCGACGGGCTTCGGCGCAAACAGCTCGGCGAGGATGCCGAGCGCGCGTCGGTCGTGCTCGTCGTTAAACGTCGGCACGAGGACGGCGGCGTTGGCCTGATAGAAGTTGGCGTAGCTGGCGGGCAGGCGATAGCCGTCGAAGGACAGCGGCGACGGCATCGGCAGGGGTACGATCTCGGGCTTTACGCCGTCCTCGAGTCGCGCGTTTTGCAGGCGTTCGGCGTTCTCACAGAGTGAGCGATAGTCCGCGTCGTCCGCGTTCTCTTCTTGACATAGCACGATGGTGCGTGGGTCGACGAAACGGCACAGATCGTCGACATGGCCGTGCGTGTCGTCGCCGGCGATCCCGCGGCCGAGCCAGAGGACATTTGTCGCGCCGAGATACGTTCGAAGCGCCGCCTCAACATCCGCCCGACTCATCCCCGGGTTGCGCGACTGGACGTTTTGGTCGAGCAGGCACTCCTCGGTCGTGATCAGTGTCCCGCGGCCGTTGACGTCGATCGCCCCGCCCTCGAGCACGAACGGTCGGCCGTCGACCTCGGCCGGGATTCGCGGTACGCCCAAAGCCTTGGCGGCTCTGGTGGGCACCCGATTGTCCTTCCGCCACTGCGGATACTTGGCCCAGGCGTTGAACCGGAAGTCGACGACGGCAAGGGACGTTGCCCGGTTCCGCGCGTCAGCTTTCCGCACGAATATGGGGCCGAAGTCGCGCGTCCAGCCGCGATCGGTCGGGAAGCGAAAGAACTCCACGCGCGTGAGGTCCACTCCCGCGCGCGTGAGGTAACGGCGCGCCCTCGCTTCGTGCGACTTCGAGTTCACCAGGATGCGGACGATCTCGCCC
>CAZKCX010000548.1:0-5131 GCA_964550865.1 uncultured Planctomycetales bacterium | reverse complement strand
CGCGAGCCTGGCGCGGGTGCGCCCGGCGGAGGGTCTGCGGCAGATCCACGCGTTCACCGTCGGGTACGGCCTCGAGAGCGACGAGCAGCACTTCGCCCGCAAGATGGTGGAGCGCTATCCCGTGAACCAACATGAGCGCGTGCTCACGTTCGAGGACGCGACGCGTCTGCTGCCCCGCATCCTGTGGCACCTGGAAGAGCCGCTGCCGCACATCGGGGTGGCCACCACCTATCTGCTGGCGCAGTTTGTCCGCGAGCGGGTCAAGGTGGTGCTGATCGGAGAGGGGGCCGATGAGCTCTTCGGCGGGTATCCCTACTACATGCTCTTCGAGCCGCCCTACCGCCGCCTCGTGCCGGACCGCATGAAACGCCGCCTGCTCTTCACGCGCTCGTACAAGATGTTCCACCGCCGACACCTCGCACCGCTGCTCACGCCCACATGGCGCCCCGAGCCCGATGAGCTCGCCTGGATGGATCGGCTCTACGACGGGTACTTCTGCCCTGCAGGCCGGACGTACGATCGCATGCTGACCTATGAGGTCGAGAACGAGCTCGTCGCCAACCAGCTCAACCGGATCGACCGGCTGATGATGGCCCACGCCGTGGAGGCTCGCGTGCCCTTTCTCGATCGCCGTTTCGTCGAGCTTGCCGCGCGGATCCCCTCACGGCTCAAGCGTCGTCACGGGCACGATAAGACGGTGTTTCGCGACGCGATGCGGCCGTACCTGCCCGAGCCCATCTACCGCCGACCAAAGGCCGGAGGCAGGGGCACGCAGGCGATCACGTCGGTGTGGTTCGGTCGTGGTCTGGACCAGTGGTGCCGGCGGTACTTGACCGACGAGCGCGTCAACCGTGTCGGTGTCTTCGAGCCGGCGCAGGTGCGGCGCTGGATGGACGCGTCTCCGCGACTCCTGTTGCCGCAGCTCATCGGTCAGCGCAAGGTCGTCTTCTTCCTCGCGTTGGTCCATCTGTGGCATGCGTTGTTCATCGAAGGCCAGGCGATCGACGAGGCAGGCCGCACGGCCGCCTGACGAGCGGCGAAGCGCATCAATCCGCCGCGGAACGGAACGATGTGTAACGAGGATCCTATGACCGGCGTGAATGACGTCTTCGTGGCACGGGGCGTCCGGGCCAATCGCGGCGACCAGGCCAGCCAGGCGGGGATCGTCGACGGCCTGCGTCGGCACCCGCGCGTGGGCCAGGTCTTCGTCACGACCTGGTATCCGCACCACTACGCCGGTTGGGAAGACGTCATCCCCGTCGAGCCTCCGCCGCTCCGTGGGCTCCTGACCAACGCGACGGAGCGGCCCGTGCTGCGTCGCAAGCTGCCGGTCTTCTGGGGAGGCGGCGTCGACCTGCAGGACACCGGCAGCAAGATCAAGATGCCACTCATCCTGACGCGCATTCGGTTGCTCAAACGCTTCGGCTCCCCGTTCGTGCAGGCCTTCCAGGGCGCCGGGCCCGTGCGGACCGGCATCGGACGGTTCTTCATGCGCCGTATCGTCAGGCGGATCGATTTCACACTCGCTCGCGAGCCGACCGCCTATGGCCTGCTGACCGGCGCGGGAAATATGCCGACCGACCGCATCACGCAATCCGTGGACGGCGCGCTCATGCTCGAATGTCCCCGGCGCGCCTTCGGGGAGGCGTATCTGCGCGAACGCGGTCTCAACACGAACGCCTCCATCCTCGGCCTCAACGTGCGGCGCTGGTTCCATCAGAAGGCCGGCTGGCTGCCCACCGAGGTCAACCGCAAGGGAAAGGAAGAGGAGCTGGCCGGCCCGATGCGCCAGCTCGTCGATCACGTGGCCGCGGCACTCAAGCGATTCGCAGACCTCGGCCACCGCCAGTTCGCGCTGATCCCCATGTATCGGCGTGAGCCCGAGCCTTGGGAAGACGACGCCTTCCTGCTCGAATGCGTCCGCGATCGCCTCGGCGATGCGGCGACATGCGTCCTCGTCGAGGAGGACGTATCGCCGACCGATCTGCTGTCGATCTTCACCTGCTTGGACCTGATGATCGGCGTCCGTCTGCACTCCACGATCATGGCTCATGTCGCCGGCGTGCCGGCCGTGCACATCCACTATGAGCACAAGGGCCAAGAGCACTACGATCATATGAACCTGCCCGCCCATTTGATCGACATTCACGACGTGACCGCGCCGGGAGGAGACGCGCGGTTGACCGCCCTGCTCGAGCATGTGTGGGGGGAGCGCAAGCCCATCGCCGAGAAGATTGCCATGGAGGTCGCCCGGCTCCGCTGTCTCGCCGAATCCCAGCTCGATACGGTGCTGAAGCGACTCCTTCACCCGTCGGGGGGCGTCCCATGAGCAACCACGACGCCCACCGGACCGACCAGCACGAGACCGAGAAGCTCGCGAAGCTCAAGGATCGGTTCATCCGATACTGGCCCGAGCTCACCTATATCCTGGTAGACCTCGAAGCCCGCCACGTCGAGCCCGACGATCACGTCTTGGTAATCGGATCAGGCCGGACACCCAAACCGATTGTCGCCGCGCGCATCACCAACATCGACATCCGACCCTACTCGCACGTGACTAGCGTCTGCGATGCGCAACGGCTCTCCTTCGCCGACAACACCTTCGACCGCATCGTATGCCACCAGGTACTGGAGCACATCCCCGCCACCGCCGAGGTCGTCGCGGAGATGCACCGCGTCCTCAAGCCCGGCGGGAAGTCGATCGTCACGGTGCCCTTCTACTTCCCGTTTCACGCCTCGCCCAACGACTACTATCGCTTCACGATTCCGGGGCTGCGCCATGTCTTCGGGGCGTTCGAGGAAATCGACAGCGGGATCTACATCGGTCCCATGGCTGCGGCCTTGTATGGCCTGCAGCGGTTCTTGGCCATGCTGATGCCGGGCTTCTACCTCTCCTACTCGGTGCAGGCATTGCTCGCCGTCGGGCTCTATCCCTTGAAGTACCTCGACCTGCTCGTCTCAAGGTTGCCGCGCGCCGTGCACTTCGCGGCCAGCGTCTACTACGTCGGGAAGAAGCCCGTCCCGCCGTTTGGAACCTCGCCCTAACAAGCAAAGACGTCCGGAGGCTCAAGCGAACTGGGCCTCATAGCCCCCAAACGGCCGGAACGTACCGCTCACGATAAGGTTGCGCTTGAACGGCGAAGCCTGCATCTGCCGATGGGAGCACACTTTCGCCGGTGCGGTGGCATCTCAATAATGGGGGAGTGCAGGCCGCTCAAGGAGCATCTATGGCTAGGATCGGGATGATTGGCGCAGGCAACTTCGGATCGGCCGTGGGACAAACGCTCGCAGCCAATGGTCATCGCGTGCTGCTCTGGGACCACTTCGAGGACGTCGTTGCGGCCATCAACGAACGACACGAGAATCCCCGCTTCCTCCGGGGCGTGCGTCTTTGCGAGCATATCCAGGCGACGACGAACATCGGTGAATGCGTGCAGGATGCCGACGTCGCGTTTGTGGCGATTCCGTCCCCCTACGTTCCAGCCGTCCTGGAGCAGTGTCGATCGCACCTCAAGCCGCAAACGGCGGTGGTCACGCTCAGCAAGGGCGTGGACGCCGAATCCCATCGTCCGATCGGCGAGGTCGTGCTCGAGCACGTCGATGAAAACCCCGTTGCGATGCTGGCAGGACCGGCAATCGCCGAGGAGTTGGCGCGCGGACGACCAACGGCCGTCGTCATCGCCTCCCAAGTCACCGAGCTCGCCGGTCAGATTGCCGCCCTGTTACGCAATGACGCTTTGCAGGCCCTCGTCTCCGATGACGTCACCGGCGCGGAGCTCGGCGCGATCCTCAAGAACGTCTACGCCCTGTTCCTCGGGTATGTCATCGCCGTCTGCGAAGGAGGCCGCAACATCACAGGAGCGTGCCTGGCAGCGTGCGTCCAGGAGATGCTCGCCATCGGACAGGCGCAAGGCGGACGCGCCGACACGCTGATCGGGTTGGCGGGTGTGGGAGATCTGGTGGCGACCGGCCTGTCGTCGGACAGCCACAATCACCGATTCGGCAAATCCCTGGGCGAGGGCAACGCCCTGAAAGACGTGAAGGAGAAAACCGGGCAGGATCCCGAAGGCGCTCGCGCGGCCCCCACCGTCTGTGCCTGGGCGCGGGAGCGGAAGATCCCGGCACCGATTGCCGAGACCGTGTCAGGCCTCATCAAGGGGAATACGCCTTCGTCCGGAGAGATCCTACGCCTGATTACCTGACCGCCACACGCGGGCACTCGCCGCAACCGCTCGTCCCGCAAGAGGCAGGCCCGTCATCAGCACACGCGGCCTAGACTCAGGCGTCTATTCCCCTTGCTTCGAACGAGGAGGACCGAGAGGGGCCAACTCCAACCCCACGGTCTGTGTGATCTCGCCGCCGGCGGCGCCCGGCCCGGTGGTCTCCTCGTATTCGCCGGCCCGGAAATCGTAGCTCGGAACGAAGTAACCGATCTCGTCGTTGGCCAACCCGATGATGAGGCGCAGCCGGCCCTTCATGTGGGAACGGATCTCAAAACCGATCTCCGGCAGCAGCACACCCGGCACAGTGATCATCTGTGCATCGCCGATCCAGAGGGCATTCATCTCCGTCCGGATCCGCCCGTGGACCAGGTAGCCCGGAACGGGTGCGTTCGAGAGATACTCCAGAAGCTTCTCATTCGTGATCGGATACTGGACGGGTCTCCGGTGAAACCAGAGACGGTAGCTCGAGGTCGGCACGGCGGCGGCCGCGGCTTGCACAACGTAGCGTGCCATCGCCTTGCCCGTCGCCGCAGCCGAGGCATAGCCGCGGACCTTGATGTCCGGCATCAACATGCCGCCCATCGCGCCATTGAGGAACACCGGCTGGCCGCCGAGCTCGCGGCGTACCTCCTGGCACAGTGTGCCGACGTAATCCGGCGATATCCCCCGCTTGTCGCGAAGGCGAATCGCCTCGGGTCGGCACGCCAGATGTATCACGTTCGCGATGGGTTCACCGTTCTTGCCGATGGCTTGGATGACCGAGACGCTGGGATCGACCAGTCCGGGACGACGCACGTTGTAGATCACGTCCACGACACGCCCACCCCGCAGAGGCATCTCCACCGAACCCATCTTGTAACCGTTCAGCCCTCAGGCAGGTTGGGGAACCAAGGAAGGCATGGGGGCGC
>CAZKCX010000547.1:0-5163 GCA_964550865.1 uncultured Planctomycetales bacterium | reverse complement strand
GCTCGGCAGCGGGCTGTGCATCCTCGAACCGCAAGAGCCGACGGACTGGAACATCCTGGCCGAGTGGGAGGGCTTCCCCTACGACCGAGAGGGCGGCACGTGCGGGCTCGGGTGGGACGTCGCCCTGACGGCGGGCGACTTCTCGCGGATGCCCGAGGACTACCTGAACAACTACGTGCTCCGCACGCCACAGGTCGCTCGCCAGGAAGAGGGCGGCACGGAATACGCCCTCGTCCCGGATGAGGCGCACCAGTGGTTCAACGTCCAGCGGGTGGTCGTGGACACGAAGATGCCCATGCCGGGCGATCGCGGGTTCTACTGCCTGATCCCGGTCGGCAACGGGAAGGGCAAGCTGGTCGGTGCGTTCGGCGAGGTGCCCATCGAGCGGAGCAAGCACGTGATGATCCCGGCCGAGCTGGGCGAGTACGAGATCGTCAACAGCGGCGACGGGCCGCTGGAGGTGATCTGCTGCTATCCGCCGAAGCTGGCGTAGGCTGGTTCGATGGAGGAATGCTTAGCATCAGTCCCCGATGGGGTTTGTTGGCGAGCGTGGCACGGTTCCCAGGGGCTTACGCCCCCCTGGCAAACACCTTCACCCCTCCGGGGTGACGCCACGCGACACCAAACGGAACACCTCTGCGGGGTGATGCCGGCCGACGCAAGACGGGAACGCCTCTGCAGAGTGGGCGACCCGAGCTTGACTTGCTGTCCCCGCTTCTCCGTAGAGAGCCGAGGCTGTCGGGGAAGACGTGGTTCCAACGAACGAACAAGCGGTTAGGCACGAGCATAGAGAGGAGTTCGACGGACATGGCCAAGAAGCTTTCGATCGGCACGTGGGCGTATGCGTTCGGGCCGTACCAGGACAATCCGATTCCGCTGGACAAGGTCGTGCGCACCTTGGGCCGGCTCGGGTTCGACGGGGTGGAGATCGCCGGCTTTCCGCCTCACGTCTGGCCGGATGATTACCCGATGAAGGCCGATCGCGACATCGTCCGCGGGCTGATCAAGGCGAACGGCCTGGAGGTCAGCGGCATAGCGGCCGACTTCTGGTCCGCGCCGGGTCCCGGGACGGACGCCGCCCAGGAAGGGAACGCCTACGTCAAGCTCTTCAAGAAGAACCTTCAGCTTTGTGTCGATCTTGGCGCGCCCGGCATCCGGGTGGACACGGTCGACGGCCCCGACGGCCCCGAAGGCGTGGATCGCGACTTGGCCTGCAAGCGAATCGCCTCGCTCTGGCACGAATGCGCGCATATCGCGGAGGAGGCGGGTGTGCGCGTGCTGTGGGAGTTCGAGCCGGGCTTCTTCCTGAACAAGCCCTCCGAGGTCGTGCAGATGCACGACGCGGTGGACCATCCGAACTTCTGGATCATGCTCGATACCTGTCACGCCCACATGTGCGCGGTGGAGGGCGCCCGCCAACCGGGCACGAAGGAGACGCTGAAGGGCGGCGTGCTGGAGTTCGTCGAGATGCTGAAGGGCCGCGTCGGGCACCTGCATCTCATCGATTCCGACGGCACGCTCCACGACGACGAGACCAGCACCCACGCCCCGTTCGGCCAGGGGGTCATCGACTTCGATCAGGTCATCCCGGCCATTCACGAGGCGGGCTACACGGGCAAGTGGTGGACGATCGACCTGTGCTTCTGGCCCGACGCGTGGGACGTCACCGCCGCGGCGAAGGACTTCCTCGGCAAGTACATCGAGAAGTACTAGGCGCCCTGGGCCTGATAGGTCTCGGCCTCCTGCGAGTCGCCTTTGATCACGCGTCCCTTGGACGTGGCCGCGCGGTGGGCGGCGGCCGCGCGCCGCGCGTCGAACTCGATGAGGGGCGAGACGTCCTCACCGGTGTTCGCACTCGGGGCCTCGGTGGCGTTTCGGGCCTGGTTGGGTTGTTGTTGGGCGGGTCGCGGCGGATTCGTCTGGGAACCCGTCGCGCGCCGCCTTAGGGAAGCGATCAGGCGCTCGGCCTCACTCTGGTTTCCTTGCTGGGCTTCCGCGGGAACGTCGGGCGGAGAAGGCATCCCGCCCAGCCCCTGCGAGAACGACGCGGGCGCGGCGGTGATGCCGGCGGCTCGTCCGACGGCATTCAAGGCGGAGAGGACGCTGCCGGCCTGGCCGAGCAGTCCGTCCAGCTGCTCGATCTGGCTCCGGCAAGCGGCCAGCTGCTTCTGCCCGACCTCGCCCGCCTGTGCCATCGCCTGGAGCTGGGCCTGGACCTTCTCTCCGAGGGTGTTCATCCGTTGTTGGGCCTGCTGCTCGAAGGCCTTCAAGAGGTCCTCGGGCTTCTGCTCCATGGCGCGGATCCGTTCGGCGATCCGTTGCTCGGCCGCGGTGATCCGCTCGTCGATCGACTTCATCTGCGCGTCGAGCTTGGTGGAGATCATCCGGCCTTCGGTGGCGGCGGCCTGGAGCTGGTTGACCATCTCGGGCATGTCGCGCATCAGCCCCTGGGCCTGCTCGACGAGCTGGGCCAGCCGTCCCGAATGCTTGTCCGCGTGCTTGTGCGCCTGATTGAGCAGGGAGATCGTCTGGCGCGCGCCTTCGACGACGGGCATCAGCTCGCGGGCCTCTTCGTTCTTCTCGTGCAGGGCGTCGCGGTGCTTTTCGGCTCGCTCGTATTCCTGCGAGAGGCTCCCGGCGACCTTTCGCATCACCCCGCAAAGCTCGCGAAGCTCCGCCGCCTTCTCACTGGATTGACGAATGATGCCGTCGGCGTCTTGCCGGATGCCCGCGACGGACTCCTCCAGCTTGGCCACGCGACCCTCGACGTCCTCCTCCAACGACTTCCGGAGCTTCTCGCTGCGTTCGGTGGTCTTTTCGATGATCGCATCGGCGCTGGTCGTCAGGTCGCCCAGGACGACCTCCACCCGGGCAAGTCGACCGCTCAGGTCCTCCGATAGGCCCTGCCGGATGGCGTCCCCGCGGGAACGTGCCTCGTCGAGAACGGTGTCCAAGCCGCCGGCCAGCTCCGTGAGGATGGTCTCGACCTCGCGAAGCCGCTGCTGCACCTCCGCGCCGAATCGCTCGCGAAGCGCCTCGCCTTGCCGCGTGGCCTCGACGGTGATCGATTCCGTCTCCCCCTTGAGCTTCTGGATGAGCTGCTCGACCGAATCAATCCGCCCTTCCAGGTCCTCCGAGAGGGTCGAGCGGAGCTCCTGGCCGCGCTGTCGCGCCTTCTCCGTGATGCGGTCGGCATCCTGATTGAGGGTCTGGATCGTGGTTTGCACCTCGTCGATCTTCGCCTCGAGCTCTTTCGACAGCGATTCCTTGATGACCTCGCCGCGCTCGTTGAGGTTTTCGGTGAGTCGGTCCGCGTCGGCATTGAGCTTCCGGAGCGCGCTCTGGATCTCGTCGAGCTTGGTCTCCACCTCGCCGGCCAGGGATTCGCGGAGGGCCTCGCCCCGCTGATTCGTCTCGGCCGCGATGTCGTCCGCGTCTTGTCGCAGGCCTTGGAGGTTTCGTTGGATCTGTCCGAGCCGTCCTTCGAGCGTTTCGGCCAGGGACTTATGCAGCGCCTCACCGCGCCGGCTGGCGCTGTCGACGATCGTGTCGGCGTCCTTGCTGAGCTGTTCGATGGTTCGCTGGATGCGCGATACCTGTTCCTCCATGCCGCTCCGCAACGACCTCTGAAGCTCCTCGCCCCGCTGGCTCGTCTTGTCGAAGGTGCGTTCGGCATCGCGTCGAAGGTCGTCGACGGTCTCGCGCATGCGCTGCATCCGGTATTTCAGCTCGCCGGAGAGCGTTTGACACATCTCCTCCCGATAGCGGCGCGCCTGGCGAATCTCCTCCTGCAGGACTTGATCGACCTGCTGCCGCGAACGCTGCGCCGCGGGGTGTTCCGGGGCGTCCTGGACCGTCTCGTCGGGGGCATGCGCCGGGTGCGGGGCCTCCGCCGCGCTCGTCATGGCGTGGTCGCGTTCGGCATCCAGATCCGTCAGACCCTCGGCGACCTCTTCCGCGATGTCGCTGTCGATGGTCCGCACCGATTGGGCGTAGGCGGTGAGCAGGCACTGATCGCAGATCTGGTTGATCAGCCTCGGGATGCCACCGGAGAAGTAGTGGACCAAGGCGACGGCCTCATCGGTGAAGTGGACCTTGCCTTCGCCGCCGGCCACCTTCAGGCGGTGGGCGATGTACTGCGCCGTCTCCTCGCGGCTGAGTTCGGAGAGGTGCACGGTACGCACGATTCGCTGCCGGAGCTGCTTCATCTCCGGCTTGCGGAGCACCTCGAGGATCTCCGGCTGGGCCAGGATGAGCACCTGGAGCAGCTTGGCGTCGTCGGCCTCGAGATTCCCGAGCATCCGCAGCTCCTCGAAGCTGTCCTCGGGAAGGTTCTGGGCCTCGTCCAGCAGGACCACCACGAGCCGATCCTTGCCGTACTTGTCCAGGAGGTAGTCCTGCAGCGCCTGAATCGATTGCGTCTTGTTGGCGTTCGGGTCGAGCGCGACGTCCAGCTCATAGCACAACGTGGCCATCAGCTCGTGCGGGGACAGGGCCGAGCTGGCGATCATGGCCGACCGCGCACGGCTGCCGAGCTGCTGAAGCACCAGTCGACCGAGCAACGTCTTTCCGCTGCCGACCTCGCCCGTGACCAGCACGAACCCTTTGCGCTCTTCGGCCGCGTAGCGCAGGCAGGCCAGCGCCTCCTCGTGCTGCGGCGTGGCGAAGAAGAACTTGGGGTCGGGGGTGTTGTTGAAGGGCGATTGTTCCAAGCCGAAGAACTTGCAGTACATGGCGCACCCGTTCCCTAGGAGCTATAGGACGTTCCTTCGAGATATCGGTCGTTGGGGCGGGGCCCTTCACCACGTGAACCCCGGAAAGACCCATAATATGGCGCGGGTGGATCGGGCAGGCGTCGATGCCGATATTATCGGACCGAGGCGGTGGCCGTGGGCGACCGGACCCGGGACCACCCGCGGAAACCCCCGGGTCGCAGCGCCCCCTGGGAATGCACCACGGCCGGTGCGGCCTTCGTCCGAAAATATAGCTAAACCCGATTTCTGCCAGACCGATAAGCACTGACAGACGAGAGCGTCTTCACCGTGTGGAGCCCTGCGCAGATCCTGCGATATCCTCGTTCGACGGAGTCATCAGCGCGAGGCGGGGCTGCGAATGAAACGGTCGCCGTCGACCTACTCTACGGGTTCGGTCGGGCGCCCGACC
>CAZKCX010000546.1:0-5174 GCA_964550865.1 uncultured Planctomycetales bacterium | reverse complement strand
CGGCCTTGCGCTCACGGATCACCTCGTCAGCAAGACCGTTGGGATCGATGACGTAGTTGAGGCTGACCTTCTCGTAGTCCCAGAGACCGGCAGGCACATGTGGGTCGTCGGTTTCTTCGCCGCGCATGGGATACGCGTACGAGGCCTGGCTTGGCGCCCCGGGTCTGCCGGCGTCGAAATCGGGTCCGAGGGCGATCCGCTCGTCGTTGGTGCAGCTCAGTCGCCGCTTGAAGTCGTCGCCGTCGAGTACAACCGTGTAGACGGTGGTACCCAAGTCAGGATCGAGCGCACGTCGGTTCGGCGGCCGCCGGTCTGATTCGCCGTTGTAGGCCGTCAACATCCCTCGCCGAACTGTCCAGGGCGTGGCCTCCGGATCGTATAGGGTCCGCCAGCCCAGCGGCTGCTGGTCACCGGGATTCGCGCTGTCCAACTCCTCGGTAAGGCGGAACTTGCGGCAGTGGTGCAAGTCACGGCTAGGATCATACATATACCAGGGCGCAAACATGAAGCCTCCCCAGGAGCCCGGCACCGGGGACCAGCAGAGGGAATAGAACAGGTCGAGATCGATCCGGCCCGTTAGGCGACCGATGGTAGTGACGTAATTCGGGTCCATCCGCACGTCACGAGCGTTTCGATATCGATACGGCACGAGATTGAAGCGGTGCGCCAGAGAGAGCTCCGCGTCCAAGCCGTAGGCTTGGACGGCGTAGCTCGGCGAAGAAGAGATCCTTCCATCGACGAGTTGCCTGCGAACGGACTCAGCGTAATAGCTGAGGTAGACATCGAACAAGTCGGGAAGTGCGCCTTCACCGCCCCACCAGACCCAACGGGTGAAGGCGACCAAGGGGGCTTCCGGCGGCTCGCCGAAGTAGGCCGGATCATGCCCCGTCCAATCGGGTTTGGCGACGACGTCAAGCAGGACCTCGGTCGGGCGCCGCCCGCGTCGCTGGAGGTCCGCCACGGCATCGACGTGGTTAAAGGTCGTGCCGGTGCCGGTGACGGACGAAGCCGTAGGATCGAAGCGGCTTGTCGCCGTATTGACGTTGACCTTCGCGTTGTTGTCGACGATGCGGATGGCCACGCCGATCTGCTTGGGGCGATCGGTCGGCGTCGGCGTCTCGACGGGGAACGTGAAGCTGATCGGCGAGTCGGGGATGCCGTCGCCGTCGGCGTCGTAGAGATCTAGCGCGCCGTTGTTGTCGCCATCGTAAGGCCATCTGAGCGCGGTGGGGTCCGAGACGCGGGGAATGCTCCCCTCGGGATCGTCCCCAATCTGCATCCCGCCAACCCGTAAGAGGAGGTTGGAAAGCTCACTATCCTCCGGGTTCTCGGGATCATCAACGGGTGCGGTCGGGTTGCTCGGCGGACTTGCATCCGGGTCGGGTTCGCCGCGGATGGGGCCGAGATAGCTCACACGGTGCCAACGCAGCCCTGTGCCGTTCGGATCCGTTGCATTGGGCTCAAGATAAGGATACGCACTCGCCAGCCAACGGTCCTCGGGTCCCGGTGCGTCCCAGGGCTCGTCGCTGTTCGGATCGCCGTCGGCCTCGGCGGTGTAGTTCATCTTGTTGGGGTCGCGGTCGAGCGGCGTCCAGTTCGGAAACTCGCCGGGATTGAAGCTCTCCAGGCCCCAAATGTCCTCGCGGAGGCGGTGGCGGACGATGTCGACGGCGCGGTCCTTGACGGTCTCGATCGCGAGGGCCTCGCGCTGCGGCGCGATCCGCTGACGCTCGCCGCGCGTGGCGATCATCATGCCCAGCCCCATCAGGGCGAGCAGGACCAGCACGGCCATGACGAAAATGAGGACCGTCCCGCGGCGACGCGTTCGCGTATTGCCGCGCGTTCTCACCCGGCGATGCTGCCGCGAGCAGGATCGGGGAACAGCAGGGTTCAGGGTTCGGGGTTCACGGTTCGGCACGGCAACAACAGCAGGGTTCAGGGTTCGGGGTTCAGGGTTCGGCACGGCAACAACAGCAGGGTTCCGGCTTCGCTGCGCTTCGCCGCGACAAGTCGGGGTTCCGGCTTCGCTTCGCTTCGCCGTGACAAGCCGGGGTTCCGGGTTCCGTAGCATGGGCATCTTGCCCATGGAACTCACGGGCGAGACGCCCGTGCTACGGGTCACGGGCGAGACGCCTGTGCTACAGGT
Source organism: uncultured Planctomycetales bacterium (assembly GCA_964550865.1). Lineage (GTDB taxonomy): Bacteria > Planctomycetota > Phycisphaerae > UBA1845 > JAFGLZ01 > JAFGLZ01. The sequence goes on along the minus strand of CAZKCX010000546.1, from coordinate 3,028 downwards.
CACGGGCGAGACGCCCGTGCTACGAGGGCGGCAGCCCGAAGCCTGCAGCCTAACGCCTGAAGCCTGTAGCCCGGAGCCTGTAGCCTTTCGGCGCTTCGGGTTGTTGTCTCGGGCGTTCATGGTTCGCACCTCGTACGTCTCGCCCTTTCCCTTCCCGGTCCCCGTCCGGGGGACGCGGATCCGCGACCGCTAAGCGACTTGCAGCACCCGCTGAACAGCCGCATCTCCGTCGCCTGTGGCCCAGCGGTTCGGCCTGGCTCACCGCAAGCCGCCCTTGGCTGGGAAACTCCCAATCCCCACGGCCGGGGGCGGCCGTGCCACACCAAGCAAGCTGCGGAATGTCAGCCCGTTTCCAAACGTCTGGGCCCGTCTTCCCATCCACAGGGGGCGGGCCCTTGCCCCTGCGCCAGGCGCGCCCGTCACGATCAGGGCACGTCCAGCACGAACGATCGCTCCTGGCCGAGGCGGTCGTTCTCGTCCCGCAGGCGCTTGTTGCTGTCGTACAGCCGGACCGTCACGCGCAACGCCTTCGGCCGGAGCTTCCACGTGTCGTTGTCTACGCGCCAGACGGCGCGGTAGCCAGGGTGGTCCTTGTCGTTGATGATGTAGCGATCCTCCTCGGGGCTTTCTGTCGGAGGCGGCCAGGGACTTTTCGGCGCAACGTCTTCCAGCCCGTCGCCATCGAAGTCCACCCGTCTTGTGAGCCCATACCAGAGCAGCTGACCTGTGCCGAGATCGGTCGTGCCATCGGTCCATTCGACGCGGAAGCTTCCCACGTGGCGGAGGAACTCGTTCATGTACTTGAGACGGTCGTGCCAGTAGGGTTGGATCGGCTCGTCGTTCCGAAGGATTAGAGGAACGAAGTAATCTGCATAGGCCGGCGCCGTGTTCTCCCAAGCCACCGAGCGGGCATAGAGCATGTCGATGGTCGTCGTGACATCGCGTGCGGGGTCCTTCAACCTAAGGAGAAGCTCGGAAAGCGTTTCCTGAACGGTATCACGTGCGCCGATATAGAAGCTTCCAGCCAAGGCTTCATTGATGTCGAGCGGAAACTGATCCGCAACAACATCCGGGTCCAAGGTGGTTGTCCCCCCCAGGAGGATCTGGCGGCGTTGTAGTGTGCGCTCATAGGCAATGGGGATGAGGCGTTGCAGAACAATCGCCTGGAGACCGGTGCCGACCACCTGGAACTCCGTTGCGCCGTGAGCGTAGGTGATAACCGCCTCACCCGAGGTGACGTCACGAAGGACCCAAGACTCATATGTTCCCGGTGAAGTGCGCGTGAAGAAGGTGAGGCGGTCGCGGCGTGGGGCATAGGCAAAGTTGTCTTCATAGATCAACGGTGGCGGATCGTCAATGGCGTCGGGGACGTAGTTCGGCTCGCGGGGATCCCAGGCAGGGGACAGACCGACGAGTTCAGGATCGGGCGAGTCGATGATGAGCAGCCCGGGGGCCATCGCGTCGAGGTCGGCCTGCATGGTCTGGCGGAGGACCTCGATCGAGTGGTTGACCTCGATGGCGGCCGTGGCGATGCCGCTGGTCTTGCTGACGGACGTGAAGATGTAGCTGACGGCGAGCATGGCGATGACCAGGATGGCGACGGAGACGAGCAGCTCGGTCAGCGTGAACGCCGGCCGTCGTGCTCGATGCGTCTCGGGTTGTCTCGCTGCTCGGGTCATCTTGTTTCACTCGGCTCGCCGTTCTAGCGATCCGTCAGTGTCCTACGCCCTGTCAAAAGCTCAAGACCATGACGAGCGGGCTCTCGCCGCCGGGAACCCCTCCCTCGACCGGCGGGGGAAAGACTACGAAAGGGGTCAGCTGCCCTGGTCCACTGCCGAAGTCGAGCGTGTGAAGCTGCTCGCGGAGGGCGATCTGGTTTCGATCCGTCGCAGCCGCAGAGAGCACGGTGTAGACGTTCCAAGTGAAGAGGCTGATGATCTTTGAGCCCGGCGGCGTGACGTCGATAAGGGACCAGTCGTTCGGTAGCGCGGGGTTCTGCGGGCGTAGTTCACGGGGGCTCACAACCTGAAGATGCCCAGGCTCACCAGGGTTAGCCATGGTGTCATGAAAGTACACTGGTTGCGGAAATACGCGCATGCTCTCGTCGATGTTCCAGCCGTTCGGGAAGCGCTGGCCGGGGAGTCGACGCGTGACGACGACAACGTACCTCACGGTACCCAGGTGGTCAGTCGAGTCGGGCCGGTACGCAAACGGATACCAGATATATCGCTGCTGCTCGTCAAAGAGCGGGTTGGGCGCCCCCAAGTGAAGCGGGGGTAAACCGCCGTAGGGGTTCATAGGAGGCTGCACCACGTTTCGCCATCCCGCCCGCGGATGAAATACCTTAGCCAGGTCCATGGCTTGCGGGTGTCCTTGGGCAAGGCCGAGCCAGGGAAGCGCATTCTGTGGATCGGGACCTATCTGCAGGATAAGGTTCCTGGCCTCGACGGCCACCTCCATGGCGCGCTGCTGGGCCATGGTGTCGGCGTGCTGGTACATGGCGACGGGGAAGAAGCAGGCGACCATCGTCAGGCCGATGCCCAGGATGCCGATGGCGACCATCATCTCGGCCAGGCTGAAGGCGCGTCGGGTCATGGCTGCACCTCCTTGGGGATCGGCCGGCCGGTGTACTGGTTGAGCATGAAGACCTCGATGGCGCCATCGTTGGTGTCCGCCTCACCCGTCGGCGGGAAGAGGACGTCCGGACGGTAGATGGCGAGGTTCGGATCCGGGATGCCCGTGACGGCCTCGAGCAGGTCGCGCGATTCGTAGAGGATCGCGCCGCGGGAGGTGACAATGCGGAACCACCAGACGGGATCGTCGGGAGGCTCAGGCCACTCATTCGTAGCGGGTACAAGATACTCGAGCCTCGGGACGGGTTCTCCAAAGGCAGCAGGCATGAACGGCGGAAGAAGCCCAGTATCAGGTACGTACTGGAGCGTGAGCCGGCGCGTCACGATTCGCCCCGCGGGATCGAAGCAGACGGCGAAGCGGGCAAAGGCCTCGAGACCGAGGGTCTGCTCGAAGT
>CAZKCX010000545.1:0-5182 GCA_964550865.1 uncultured Planctomycetales bacterium | reverse complement strand
TATCTCGCGAACATCGTCCGGGAGGTGGGCAAGGTCGGCAAGCCGCTCAAGTGGGACCCGGATGCCGAGAGGTTCACCAACTGCGACGAGGCCAACACGCTCTTGAGCCGTCCGCGCCGCAAAGGGTATGAGCTGCCTGAGGTCAAGGCTCGCAAGGCCTAACACTACAGCGCAAGGTAGTGGCTTCTGGGCGTGGACACCTCCTCCGGCAATGTCGAAAACGCCGATCAAGTCGGCGATAGGGTCCACCTTGCGCCGTAGTCCTAATGCGGAGGCGTATACAACAGCCCGTTTGCCGGCATGACGCCGTATAGACAGCCGCTGCGGACCCAATGGTGAGCGATCCAGTGCTTTGGCTTGTGGTCGACGAACTCGATGCCCATCCGCGACGAGGAGGTCCTCGGGACAGAAGTGGCCCGAGCTGGGAATCTCGCCCGACCAAAGGGTGCGCCCGTCCTTTGCCGAGCGGCCCGACATCGTCCCATCCCCGCCCGTAAACAGCACCACCCCGTCGCTGACGACGAGCGTCGCGCCGAAGGACCGCGCCAGGTTCGTCGGCTTGATGCCCTGCTCCTTCGAGTTCTTGCTCGTGCGGCCGTCAAAGCCCCGTGGCAGCGCCGACAAGCGCGGAACGGCCTCCACGACTTGTTGAGCTGCCCTCGTGTTGTGTCGCAACTCATTCGATGGGCGTCCGCCCGACGGGTGGCTCACCTCTTCGGGTGGGATCGCGAATTCCCGGCTTGAATTCGTGTCCCCCATCGCTAAAGCGATGGGCCACCCACCCATCAACTGATGAGCGACAGAGTACTAGCGGCAGTGGGATGCTTGGCGACGCCAAAGAGGATGATTCCACGACGCTCGATGCAGAGGAAGATGATCGCGAAGCGTCTGCGGCGGTGCTGGCTTTGGACACCGGAGCCCGGGTAGAATCCTGATCCACGAGCACGTCTCTGACCCTCGCACGTCATGACCAGGAGGAAGGGCGCATGGACTTCAGCCTTACCGAAGAACAACTGGACATCCAAACGATGGTCCGCAAGTTCGCCCAGAAGGAGATCGCACCCCTCGCCGCGGAGGTCGACCGCGAGTCGCGGTTTCCGGCGGAGACCTTTGAGAAGATGGGCGAGCTCGGCCTGCTCGGGGTGATGATCCCGGAGGAGTACGGCGGCGTCGGCCAATCGGTCCTGACGGTGTGCGTCATCGGCGAGGAGATCGCCGCCGCGTGTGCCTCCACGGCGCTGTCCTACCTCGATCACGCCGTGCTTTGCGCGCACAACATGGTGTGCAACGCCTCGGACGAGCAGAAGCGCAAATACCTGCCGGACCTCGCCTCCGGAAAGAAGCTGGGTGCGATCGCCATGACCGAGCCCGGCGCCGGCTCCGACGTCCTATCGATGAGGACCTCCGCCGTCCGAGACGGCGACGAGTACGTCCTCAATGGTTCGAAGACCTTCATCACGAACGCGCCGGTCGCGGATGTCTTCCTTGTCTATGCCCGGACGGACAAGAACGCGGGCAACCGTGGCCTTAGCCAGTTCATCATCGAGCGCGATGCGCCCGGCTTCACCATCGGCGAGCCGCTCAAGAAGATGGGCGGACGCGGATCGCCCACGGCCGAGCTGTTCTTCCGAGATTGTCGCGTGCCCGCCGAGAACCTGGTCAAGGGCGAGAACGAGGCTCTGGGCATTTTGCTCGGGGGGTTGGACGTCGAGCGGGCCGTCGGCGGGGCGTTGGGCGTCGGCCTCATCCGCGCCGCCCTAGACAAATCGATCGAATACGCCAAGCAGCGGCAGCAGTTCGGCCAGCCCATCGTCATGTTCGAGATGGTCGCCGAGAAGATCGCCAACATGAGCATGGACCTGGCCGCCGCGCGACTGCTGACCTATCAGGCGGCCGTCCTCTGCGATCAGGGCATCCGGTGCTCGGCCGAGGCGGCGCACGCCAAGCTCTACGCCTCGGAGGCGAGCATGCGGGCCACCTCGGAGGCCGTGCAAATCTTCGGCGGATACGGCTACATGCAGGAATACGAGGTCGAGCGAATGATGCGCGACGCCAAGCTGGGCACCATCGGCGGCGGCACCTCGGAGATCCAACGACTGGTCATCGCCCGCGAGGTGGTCAAGCGGACGATGTAGAATCGGACCTGGCAGTCGGTCCACCATGCTGCTGAGCTCCACTGGCTCATTGAGAGAGGGTTCCACCATCGCCAAGGTGCGCGACGTACTGAAACGTTTGGAACAAGACGGCTGGCGTGTCGTGCGCACGAGAGGCAGCCACCGCGTGTTGAAACACCCGGTCAAGATAGGTATCGTGGTCGTTGCGGGGCAGGAGAATCGGGATGTGGCCGCCGGTACGCTGAAGAGCATCTGGCGGCAGGCCGGACTCGAAGAGCAGCCATGAAGGAATACCTCGTCATCTATGAGCTGGCCGGAGACGGTTGCTCGGCCTACGTTCCGGATCTACCCGGTTGCATCGCTTGCGGCGAGTCGAGGCAAGAAGCCGAGCGCCTTATGAAAGAGGCCATCGAGCTGTACATTGAGGCGCTGAAGGAAGACGGCAGGCCCATTCCCGAACCCACGACCCAAGCCGGTTCACTCGCGGTCGCCGGCTGAGAGCACTCTCGGGTCGCATTGGCACTTCCGGTATCGCAGAACACATCGTGCGTTGGGGCTGTGGTCCCGACCTGCAACAGGAGAGTCAACGGTGGAGAGCGACAACCTCATCTACTTCGAAGACGTCGAGGTCGGCCGGGAGGTGAACTCCCCCGCGCGGACCATGACCGAGGCCGACATCGTCAACTTCGCCGGTGTCTCCGGCGACTTCCACAGCCTCCACACGGACGCGGAGTTCGCCAAGATCACCCCGCACGGTCAGCGAATTGCCCACGGCCTGCTGGGGCTGTCGATCGCCTCCGGCCTGGCCGCCCGCATCCCCTGCTACGAGCGGCATCAACTCATTGCCTTTCTCGGCATGACGTGGGATTTCCGCAAGCCCGTCTGCATCGGCGATACCGTCTACATTCAGCAGAAGACCGCCAGCAAGCGGGCAACCTCCAAGCCCGGCCTTGGCGTCGTGGTGTACGACGTCAAGGTCCTCAACCAGCGTAGCGAGGTCTGCCAGGAGGGCGAGTGGAAGCTCATGTACTTGATGCGCGACACCTCGGCCACGGCGTAGGAGCAGACCGTGACCGATTCCACATCCGAGATCAAGACGCTCAAAGGCGCCCTGCACACGCACACGACGTGCAGCGACGGTGACCTTACGCCGCTGGAGGTCCTCCGGACCTACCGCGATCTCGGCTTCGACTTCGTCGCGCTCACGGATCACGACTTCATCATGTTCTCCGGCGACTACGAGGGCGAGGACGTGCCCGACGAGTTCGAAGGGATGGTCGTCTTCAAGGGCTTGGAGAAGTCGGTGTTCGCCCGGGGCTACGTCCACGTGAATCAGATCCCCGGCGAGCAAGAGGTGCTTCACATTTACAACCACCCGAGCCAGTACGACCATACGGTCGAGCAGGTGATCGGCCGGATCCGCGAGGTGGAGCGGACGATGCCCATCCACGCCATCGAGGTGACCTTGAAGGGTTTCTACACGCCCGAGTTCGACACCGACGACATCCCCTACGTCAAGATCGCCTCGGACGACTCCCATACTCGGGAAACCTGCGGCCGGGCGTGGATCGAGGTGGACTGCGCAAAGGAGAAGGATGCGATTCTTCGCGCGATCAAGGAGGGCAAGGCCAGAGTCTGCTATACTTGCCTCGCATATCAATCCGTCTGGCCCCAAGAGGGAGGACCTCATCGTGGCTAAACGTGTCGCGATCTGCGCGGTCGCACAGACCCGGTTCGAATCGAGCAAGTGGGACGTTCGCATGCAGGGCATGGTCTGGGAGGTCGTCAAGAGCGTTCTCGACCAGACCGGGCTTGCCTTCGGTGAGAGGGGGATCCAGGCCGCCGTCACCGTCTCCGACGACGTCTTCGACGCGCGGACCATCTCGGACAGCGCGATCACCGATGTCGTCGGCGCGCACTACCAGAGCGAAGAGAAGGTCGCCGGCGACGGCGCGCAGGGCGTCTACTACGCCGCCGCCACGGTCCTATCGGGCCATCACGACCTTGTCCTGCTTGCCGGGCACTGCAAGGAATCCCAGCCCGCCAGCCGAAATCAGGTCACGCACCTGGCGTTCGATCCGTTCTTCACCCGCCCGGTGGGGTTGGACTACCTAGTCGCTGCCGCCCTGCAGGCACAGGCCTACATGGCGCGATCCGGCGTGACGGAGTCACAACTCGCCGACGTCGTCGTCCGGTCGCGTGCTTGGGCGGCGAAGAATCCGGTCGCCCAAGACGCCGAGCCTACGACGCGCGATAAAGTCCTGGCCTCGCCGATGCTGGCCGATCCCATTCGCGAGGAGTTCATGTACCCCGTCTCCGACGGCGCCGTCGCGATGATCCTGGCAAGCGAAGAGCGCGCGGCCGACATCACGGACAAGCCCGTGTGGGTCACGGGGCTGGGCAACTGCCACGATGGTTTTTACCTCGGCGAGCGCGATCTGGCCGGCAACTTCGCCCTGGGTCATGCTGCGAAGCGCGCGTATGCCATGGCGGGGATCGACGATCCGTCGCGCGCCTTCGACGTCGTCGAGATCGCCGATCAATACGCCCACCAGCTCCCGCACTACGCCGAGGGACTCGGCCTGTGCGGCGACGGCGAGGGCGGCGCGTGGCTCAGCGACGGCGGCCCGGACAGACAGAACGTGAACCGCTCGGGCGGAATGCTCGCCGGCAACCCGCTGATCCTCGGCGGGATGGCCCGCGTCGCCGAGGCGGTGATCCAGCTTCGCGGCGAGGCCGAGGATCGACAGGTAGACGGTGCGAAACGCGCCGTCGCACACGGCGCCACCGGCCCGGCCGGACAGTTGCAGACGGTCGTCGTACTGGAACGATAGCGCTCCCGACGAGAGAGACGCCATGAAGAACAAGAACCGAAACGTGGCCATCATCGGCTGCGGCATGTCGAAGTTCTCCAGCCACCGCGAAGAGGTGAACCAGCCGGAGATGATCCACGAGGCCGTCGTGGAGGCCCTCGAAGACGCCGGGCTGACCATCGGCGACGTCGACTGCGTCCTGCACGGCAACATGGAGCTCTTCGAGATGGTCCACCAGCCCGACATGTGGCACAC
>CAZKCX010000544.1:0-5210 GCA_964550865.1 uncultured Planctomycetales bacterium | reverse complement strand
GCCTATCACCTTTATCACGACGCTTGCCTCGGCCTCGTGCTCAAGGGATACGTCGTGCTGGCCCTCGACCCGACCGGCCAGGGCGAGCGGTACGAGTACTTCGATCCCCAAACCGGCAAGGCGACCGTTCCGCCCTGCGTCGCGCATCATCATTACCTCGGGCGGCCGTCGTGGCTCGTCGGCCGGACGCTGGCCGGCTACCGCACGTGGGACTGCGTCCGCGCGCTCGACTACCTCGTCGCGCGTCCGGAGGTGGACGCCGATCGGATCGCGGCCGTAGGCAACTCCGGCGGGGGGATCATGGCGCTGCTCATCACGGCGGCCGATGAGCGGATTCGCGTCTGTGCGGCCGCTCATCCCGGCGGAAGCATGGAGGAGAGCTACCTGACCGGCCGATGGGTTCCCGAGGCCGACCTGTTCACGCTGATCCCGCCGAGGCCGTGCCGGATCGTCGTCGGCGACCGATCCGACGAAGAGGCGGGCCACCGTCGCAAGCTCGCCGAGATGCTCCGGTTCTATCGTGGTCTCAAGGTGGGCGAGGAACGCGGCGAGCTGGTCCTCGTGCCCGGCGTGCACAACATGAAGCAGCCCAAGCGCGAGGCCTGCTATGCGTGGGTCAACCGCTGGTTCGATCGCGCCGACGAGGGCAAGGACGAGCCGCCCCTGCGTACGGAGAAGGTCGAGACGCTTCGCTGCACGGAGAGTGGGAGGGTCGTCCAGGACCTCGGCGGCGAGACAGGGCAGTCGCTGAACGCGAAGATTGCCGAATCGCTCTGCGATTCCAGAACGCCCCCACGCGATCGTACCGCGCTGGAGGCGTACCGCACGGGGCTTCGCAGAACGATCGCCGAGCGGATCGGCCTTCGGCTACAGACCGATCGTCCTCCGCCGCCCTGCCGGGATCAGGGTCGATTCGAGGCCGGAGATTTCGTGGCCGAGAAGCTCTTGATCGAGAGCGAGCCCGGCATCGACATGCCGGCACTCCTGATGGCCCCAACGAGGAAACAGGCGGAGCGTCCGTTCGTCCTCCATGTGTCCGAGCTCGGCAAGCCGGTCAGCGCCGACTCGCGCGACGACCTGGCATTGGCCCTTGTGCGGAGCGGCTGCCGCGTGTTGTCGGTCGATGTCCGCGGCGCGGGCGAGATCGACCCGCGGCGGCGGCGGCGGCTCAAGCCCCTGACACACTACGATCCCGAGCAGTGGCGATTCGACGATGCCGCCATCTGTGCCGCCTACGCAAACACGACGATGCTCACCCTGCGAACACGAGACGTCATCCGCGCGATCGACGTCCTCGAGGATCGGGAAGACCTTGACGTGGCTCGCCTCGTCCTGGTCGGCGAGGGACTTGGTGGCGTGTGGGCGTTGACGGCGGCGGCATTCGACGACCGTGTTCCGGCGGTGGCGTGCGTCGGGATGGTGCCCTCGTATCGCCTCATCGTGGAGGCGAAGTACTATACGGTCCGCGACTACTTCTGGGTGCCGGGCGCCCTTCAAGACTTCGATCTGCCCGGTCTCTTCGGACTCGTCGCCCCGCGCCGGGCCGCCCTGATCAGCCCGATCGATGCGATGCGCGCGCCGCTCGGGAGCGATCGCCTGGCGTCGATCTGCCGCGTGCCACGACGCGCCTATAGCCTGCTCGGTGCGGAAGAGGGGCTGCAGGTCGTCAGGCTGTCGGATGCCTCGGCGGAGCGGTTCGCCTCGGCGATCGTCGACAAGCTTGCGGCCGGTTCGGAGACGCGGTAGCAATCAGGGCTCAATGGTCCTTCAGGGCCGAGACCCTCCGGGCGAGATCGGCGACGTTCTCGGCCTGCATCTTGTCCATGATCTTCCAGCGGTGTTGGTTGACGGTCTTGATGCTGACGCCGAGCTGCTGGGCGATCGCCTTGCTGGTCATCCCCTCCAAGACGAGGTTGAGCACCTCACGTTCCCGTGCGGTCAAGGCGGCAATCCGTTCTTCCGCGTCGCTTCGTCGCGCTCGCTCCTTTCGCGTGTCGGCATCCAGGGCCAGCGCCCGCCGGATGTTGTCAAGCAGGGCTTGCTCGCGGAAGGGCTTCTCCAAGAACGTGAAGGCCCCCTCCTGCATGGCCTGGACGGCCATCGGCACGTCGCCGTGACCGGTCACGAAGATGATGGGGATATCGATCTGATCCTCCTTCAATCGCCGCTGGAGCTGGAGTCCGTCCATGCCCGGCATGCGGACGTCCAGGACGAGGCAGCCGGGCCGCTCGGGGACGTACTCCTCGAGGAAGTCGTCGGCGGAGGGGTATCCTTCGGCCCGCATGCCCACGGAGGTCACCAGCTCGCAGAGCGCGCTCCGCATCGCCTGATGGTCGTCCACCACGAAGACCGTCGCTTGCGTCTCCATCATACGTCCACACCTCCTTTGGCGGGCAGGGTCAGACGGAACACGGCCCCGCCTTCGTCGCGCGGCGAGGCCTCCAGCCTACCGCCGTGGCTCTTGACGATGGACTGACAGATGGAAAGGCCCATGCCCATTCCCTGTGGCTTGGTTGTGTAGAAGGGCTCAAACAAGCGTTCCGTGCTTCCGCCTGCGAACCCACACCCGGTGTCGATCACATGCACAGTGATGCCGGCCGCGCCGTCGGACTCGGACCGAATCGTCAGACGGCGTCGGTCGCCTCCTTCGCGGATTATCGCGTCAAAGCCGTTTCGGGCCAAGTTCAAAACCACCTGCTGGAGTTGGATGGGGTCCGCCTCCACCGCAGGCAGGTCGTCCGCCAGCTCCAACGCGATCGTGATACCGTGCTTTCGCGCCTCCGGGGCAACGAGCCCGACGACTTCACGAACGACCTGATTGACATCGATGCCCGTTCGAAGCGGGCTCTGTTTCCGCACGAACCCTCGCACCCGTCGAAGGATTTCCGCGGCCTGGTGCGCCTGTTCGGAGATGTCGTCGACGATGGCGGCGACGCGCTCGTGCCGACCCGAATCGAGCATCTTGCGGCAGGCGTCGGCGTACGTGGTGATCGCGCCGAGGGGCTGGTTGAGCTCGTGCGCGAGCTCGGAGGCCATCTCACCCATCGTGCTGAGGCGCGAGGCGTGGGCCAGCTCGATCTGGTGCTGTTGCGCGGCCTCCTCGGCCCGTTTGCGTTCCGTGATGTCCCGCGCGATGGTGGAAGCGCCGATGATGCGGCCGTTGGCATCCGTGATCGGAGAGATGGTCAGTGAGACGTGGATCCGGGCCCCATCCTTGCGAATGCGTTCGGTCTCGTAGTGATCGACGCGCTCGCCGCGGCGGAGCTTGTCGAAGATCTGCTCGGCCAGCTCGTCGGGACGGTCCGGCGGCACCAGAACGGAGATCGACCGGCCGACGGCCTCTTCGCGGCTGTATCCGTAGATGCGCTCCGCGCCCCCGTTCCAACTGGTGATCATGCCCTCCAACGTCTTGCCGATAATGGCATCGTCGGATCCCTCGACGATCGCAGCGAGTTGGCTCCGCACGGCCTCTCCCCGCATCCGCTCGGTGACGTCGCGGACGTACAAGGCCAACTGGGCGACCCGGCCCGTCGTGCTGAAGATCGGATAGAACGTGCCGACAAAAGCGCGGCCGTCGGCGTCCGTCTCGCGCTGCACCGGTTCGTGCGTTTCGATAATGCGGCTGATGCAATGTGGCGCGTCGGACGCAAGGTCGCCCGGCAGCACGTTGGCGACGCCTTGGCCGAGAAGCTCCGACGCGGGCCTGCCGCAGGCGTGAGCGGCCGATTCGTTCACCGCAAGGATCGCACCCTCGGTGTCGAGCAAATACGCCGCGTCGACCGAGGCGTTGAGGAGGGCGCGGGCCGTCTCCTCGCTCCTTCGCAACTGGGCCGTGCGCTCGGCCACAAGGCGTTCCGTCCGCGCGGTTCGGCCGATGCTCCGGACAAGATAGCCGGCAAGGCCGAGCGTCAAGAGCAGCCCCGACGCGAGGACCGTGCCCGATCGCATGCGGTCCCCGCCGTGGAAAGCACCGGGCGCGGGCGTGCAACGAAGGATCCAGCGATCGCCCCAGAAGTCTACGGGCTCCTCCCGGAGGATCGCTCCGCCCGATACCGTGGCCGGCGCGTCGTGTCCTAGCGCAACCGGGCCCCGAAGCCGCGACCAGTGCTGATAGACGAATCGCCGCGCACCGGACTCGTCCACGGCGTAGATTCCCATATCCACGCCCTGGGGTTCTAGGCACTCGAGCGAGGACTCCACGAACTCCCTGAGGTCGAAGACACCGACGGCGTATCCGATGAGCTCCGTCCGCCGTCGATCCGCGTCGGGCGGCAGCACGCCGCCGCGGTAGGTCGCCTGAAACACAAGGAGCAGCGACGGCGTGCCCGATGCCTTTGGGGCCGGCTTGATCACCACGGTCGGCAACCCGGTGTCCCGGGATCGCCGCCTGGCCGCCAGAGACCTCGAATCGGCAATCAGCTCGCCGTCCACCCATGCCACATCGGCAGGGACCACGTGGCGCACGGCAACGGTGGCCGGCGAACCCGCCTCCTGTCTCCTCGCGCTTGTCGGGGCCACGCGCTCCGACCACGCCAACGCCCGCGTGCCTCCGACGTGCCGGAGCATGGGCCTGGCGAACTCGTCGAACGCCTTGGCCCCTTTCTCCCGGGATCGAGCGCAGAAGCCCGCAACCGACTGAAGCATGAATTGGCAATCGTCCAAGGCGCGGTGGAATACGGAGGTGCGGTTTCGCACCGCAGCCGCGAAGTCGGTCGCCCGCTCTCGTGTCTCCCATTCGCGAACCGCGGCGAAGGCCCCCCACGATAGGGCCACACCCAACAACGCGGCGAGAACGGCCGGCACGAACCTCCAGGCCTTCTTGCCGTCCCGCTGTTCGTCGGACTGCCAAGGACTCGATACCATCGCTCGTGATCTGTCCTGTGCTTCCGGAACGGCGGACTACGTGCCGAGCTTCGTCGTCGCCCAGGTCTTGGCTTCGGCCAGGGCGTCGCTGAGCTTGGAGGCATCCTTGCCGCTTCCCTGGGCCATGTTCGGCTTGCCGCCGCCGCCCCCGCCCATGACCTTGGCGGTGGTCTTGACCCAGTCGCCCGCCTTCATCCCCTGCCGGACGAGATCGTCGGTCAGACCGGCGAGCACGAGGACGCCCTTTTCGCTCGGGGAGACGATCAGGACGGCGGCGCTCAGGGCCTTGTCGCGTAGCACGTCGATCATCTCGCGAAGCTGCTCGACGGGCGCTTCCGGCACCTCAC
>CAZKCX010000543.1:0-5239 GCA_964550865.1 uncultured Planctomycetales bacterium | reverse complement strand
CCAAGCTTCGCTAACTGTCCAAGCATTCTTGCAGGTAGCTTAGAAATCCGCGCGGAGCGTGAAGCGCTTCCCCACTGGCCGCACGCGAACGGTGTGGCTCGCCCGATCAATATCCTCATGCGCCTGGCCGTCGACGGTGGCGGCGCGGATGGGCTTGCCCTCCGGATGCCGCAGCCGGACGACGACGTGCTCGGGGCGCCGTCTCTGCGGCACATCGACGACGGTCTCGATGAATCCGTCGTCCATCGACGACGTCATGCGATAGCTCACCCGCCCGAACGTGGTGGGCGCATCCTTCACGGCGACGACCAGTCCGTCCCGCAGCCAGTTCGTCGTTACAAAGGGGGCGAGCCAGAGGTCGTCGCCCCGCTCCATGACGAGCATCAAACGGGTCTGCGCGAGGAAGTAGCCGGTCTCGTGCGGCTTATGCCACGCGCCGCGGTTGCCGAAGTGCTCCCAGAACGCCAGGTTCTCGCGGTTCAGCAAGGACGGGATCGTGTTGAAGTACGAGCGGATGAACGGCTTGACGTCGTCGCGGAGGGCGTACAGCTCGACGTTCCGCGCATAGTAGGGCTGGACCTTGGCGAACCCGCCGAGCGAGAACCAGTCGGCGTGGTTGCGGTCCGCCGGATAATCGCCCATGCCGGCGTGGAGGAACCAGACGTCCTCCATGTGGTCGAGCATCCAGCCGACCTCCTCCGCCCGCGGATCGAGGACGCCCAGCACGGCCAGGTGGTGGGCGCCCAGCTCGACGTCATAGCACCAACTCCGGTTGCCGTCCTCGCCGGGGATCATCTCCTCGAGCTTGCCGAAGGCATACAGCATCGAAGGATAGGCCGGCACGCTCGCGCCGGTCTGAAGCTCCAGCACCGGGCAACGTGCCTGCGTCCAGTGATACGCACGACGAACGTTCGCGCCGAACTCTTCGGCGGCCTCGGCGAACCGTCCGGCGTCGGGATGTCCGACATCGGCCAACACCCGCGCGGCATCGCGAAGCCCGGCGCAGAAGTGCCCTTCCTGCACGAAGCGGTAGGCATACCGATTCCAGTCCGCGGCGACCCCCGGCGGCACGAGGCCGTATTCGGGCATCTTGCGCCCGCGGCCGTCGAGGCCTTTGGTCTTCTCGCACTGGGCCGCCACCCACGCACAGACGCGGGCAATCTCCGGGGCATTTCGCCCTAGCCATGTCCGGTCGCGTGTGCGTTCGTAGTGATCGGCCAGCGTCCAGAGGTGCCAGCCGGTCCCCATGATGGTATAGCCCATGGTGACGTAGCCGCGTTCGTTGTAGCGGTGGATGTGGAAGTCGAGCGAGCGCTGCGCGAAGGCGTCGTGGCCCATCAGCCCCATGCCGCGGACGACCGAGTTCGCCTCGCTCTCGAGCGGGCCGTAACGGTCCGCGCCGACCCACGCGGCGATCCGCCTGCCGCCGGCCTCGTTCCGGGCCGTGAGCATGCAGTGGACCTGCGAAGCGCGGATGACGTTGACGAGCAGGGCGTCGGGGACCTGGATCTGCATCGCGGGCGCGAGCACATCCCGCCAGTAGGCGGTGGTCTTCGCGAGGAGGGGTGAGGCGTCAGCGAAGGCGTGCGCCTCCTTCGTCCGCGCATCCCAGCCGGGAAGATAGACGGTAAGGCGTGCGGTCTGCTTCGGGGCGAGCGTGCCGGAGACCCGCGCGTCGCCGTCCTTGATCTCGGTCTTGAGCGGCGAGCCATCGGGCACGGAGACCAGGCCGAGGAGGCGCGGGCCCTTCGCGGCGGTCACGTCCTGCCCATCCACACGGAGCGTCGCCTTGTACTTTTTCGCGACGTCGTCGTGGAACGCGAACGCGGCGGCGACGTTCGCCTTCGCCTCGGTCGGGTTCGTGATCGTGACCTCCGCCACGCAGAGCCCACGTCGGTTCAGCCAGCCGGGCTGGTGAGGTTTGGGCCCGTCATCGCACGGAGCGACGAAAGTCCGCTGGCGGTACACGAGCCCGTCCACGTGGATCGTCGACTCGACGACGGGCAGCCAGTCTCCGTGGAGCCGGCGGGTGACCGTCCCTTCCTCGCTCTTGCCGTAGCGAGGCGTCATGCGACAGGCGTACTCGTTGATCGGCGGGCACGATCGGTCGGCACGGTCGCCGAAGATGTGATAACGCACGGCCCCCTCCCGCTCGACGACAAACTTCCGGTTGTCACAGGCGAGCGAGAGCATCGTCGGGCCG
This sequence comes from uncultured Planctomycetales bacterium, assembly GCA_964550865.1. Classification (GTDB taxonomy): domain Bacteria; phylum Planctomycetota; class Phycisphaerae; order UBA1845; family JAFGLZ01; genus JAFGLZ01. The sequence continues at coordinate 3,036 of CAZKCX010000543.1, read as the reverse complement.
TTGTTTTGGACCTCGTTGTGGACCCTGTCGAGCGCCTGGGCAAACGTCTGATCCGGCATCTCGCGGACGCGCTGGAGGACGGTCTTCTTGCCGGAGACTTGTCGTCGGCAGTCCTTCGGAGACACCTTCGCGTCTTGCTTGGCCGCGAGGAGTCCCACGTGGGGGACGTAGACCCGGCCGCGCTCGAGGACGTCGTCGACGGCCACGCCGAACGCCGAGTCGGGCAGGCGCAGCCACAGAACGGTACGATCCGGCTTCCAGCTTCGCGCGTGGTTGTAGCGGACGGTGAGATCGAGCGGCGTGCCGAGGTCCCATCGGCGCGTGAGGGAATCGCCCGCCTTCGTGCCGAGCCGGCCGTTGTAGATTTCGATCTCGGCCCGCTTTCCGGGCAGCGGCCTGTCGAGTGCCAGACGCAGATCGACGGTCCGCCACGGGAAGCTCGTATACGCGGCAAGGCGGGCGACGGCGATGGGTTTCATCGTCGAGGGGAAGATCCACCGCACCATCTGCGTGCCCGCGTGAAGTCGTGGGCCCTTGCGCCGATCGGGCGTGAAGATCCACTCGCCCCCGCGGCACTCGACGGTTGCCGGCATGGGATGCCACTCGCCCTGCCAGGCGGATTCGCCCCGCCAGACCTCGAGCCGGACGGCGTTCGGATCGCACGGCGGCGTGTCGGCGGCGAACGTCAGACCGAGCCGTCGGATGAGGCGCGGCTGGGCCCACTTCAGGCCGATGCAGGCGTGGCGTCCGCCACGCGCGGGAACGACGTAGGCCCCATCGGCAGTAGGGACCACGTCGCTGGCGAGGAAGACGTCCTGCGCACGGTACTCCATCGATCGCTTGGAGCGGGCCCCCTCCTTCCGCGCCGGGTCCCAGGTGACCACGCGGGCGAAGGGCGCCAAGTCCGCCGTCTCTTGCGACGGAGCGGTCTTCGCGTGGGGGTCTCGGACGAGACGGGCGTTCGCCCAGACCGCGCAATCGCACGTGATGCCGTCGCCGGCATTGTCCGCCACGAGCCGCAGCTCGTACGCGCCCTTGCAGGAAACCGAGACGGGAACGGCCTCGTCGTTGTCCGACAGGACCGCACTCTCAAAGCGTTTCTCGTCGTCGACGAAGACGCGAAAGACCACACTGCCGACGCCGCCCCGTTGCCGGAGGACGCCGACGTCGGCCTCGAATCGCTCGTACTCCCCTGCCAGGTCCACGAGGATCTCGCCGTTGGCGTGGTGTCCCAGGCCGCGCTCGTACGTCTTGTCCTTAATCTTGAGCGGCAGGTCCGGCCGATCGCCGGGGACGACGAACGTGTCGAAGCCGAGCTGCCCCCACCCCTGCGTGGAGTGGAGGATCCGATCGGCCGCTTCGCGGCTGAGATACTGGGTTGCAGGACGATCGTCAGCGGAGGAAGCGTCTGTACGTGCAGGTGAATGGGTCAAGAGCAATGCCCCCAGGCAGACAATGCAACGGCATATGCGGTTCATGGCCGTCTCCAAAAGCCGAGAGTCAAATCGCGGAAGATGCCCGTCGACAAACGTCCATTACGTTACCACCGGACTGCCGGGAGTGCTATGCGGTAGGCGCCTGCCACTGGTGTGTCGGCACCCGCATGCCTGGGGACGCATGCGCGGAAGAGGGCTCACAGAGCAGCGGCATCCGATGAGGGTGGCGCCGACTCGACGCGGACTTCCCTACGCGGTTCGCAACAATGGGTGTCCTGGGTGGGACGGCCGCCCCCAGGCTTCGCTACACGTCGCCGTGACAAGCCCGGCCGTGAGCCATCAGACTGCCCAGCCGAGGACGGCTTGCGGTAAGCCAGGCCGAACCGCTGGGCCACAAGGAGTGAAACCCCGCAACGTATCAACGATTCCTGCAAGCAGCTCAGGAGGCCGCGAGCGCGTTGGACGCGTGTTGGGTGGGTTGCGGGAAAGACGGCTTCATTCGAAAGGGCAGATCGACGCCCCTTCGGAACGTCTCCGTCATGCGAACCAGCTCGGCGAGGGAACGGGCGTTGAGCTTCCTGCTGATCCCTCCTCGGTGCCCTTCGACGGTCTTGGCGCTGATGCCCAACTCGTAGGCAATCGCGGCCGTGGTCTTGCCGTCCACCACCATGTCGAGGACCTCTCGCTCACGCGGTGTCAGGGCGTCCAGTCGCGCCGCGAATGCCTCCCGGGCAGAAGCGGCTTCCCGCAGCTCTTGTTCGACTTCCAGCGCGCGACGGACCAGGTCCAGGAAATCCTGATGCCGGAAGGGCTTCTCCAGGAAGCTGAAGGCCCCCGCTTGGAGGGCGCGTACCGCCATGGCAACATCCGCATAGCCGGTGAGGAAGATGATCGGCATGAGATAGCCTTGGGATTGCAGGGTCTGCTGGAGCTCCAGACCCCCGATCCCCGGCAGGCGAACATCGAGGACGGCGCAGCCCGGGGTGTCGGCCCCCGTGCAGGACAAGAACTCCTCGCCGGAGGAGTAGGTCCTCGCCGTCAGACGCACCGAGCGCAGCAACTGCACGAGCGACTCCCGCATCGCCCCATCATCATCGACAACATGCACCCTTGGTTCCGATTCCATCGTCCTGACACTCCCCGCACCGACGGTGGCCGTGCCAACGTTGCCTATGCTCGCTCCTGGTCTTTCCCGGCCTGTGTGTCGGTGCCTTGCTATCCGGCTCGCCCCGGTTTTGATGATCCTCATCGCGCCGCACGGCAGCGTCCCCTTTGGGATCGGCAACGTCCGCGACCCAAGCATGGCATCGATGGCCGCGAAGCCGCACAGGCAAACGGCTGCTCGCCTCGACGCGATAGGGGGAGTATCGGGTGGAACCCAGGGATTGTCGATTGTGGAAACTACTACATTTGCGGAGCTTACATGTACTCTCATGGCCACCAATGCCCTAGAGAGCCCGGTAGCCTTCGAGGGTGTTTACGGTTCGGCCAGCCCCTCACGAATGGCATAGCGGGCAAGCTCGACACGGCCGTGAATGCCGAGTTTACCCCCTAGTTGCATAATCCGTCCATGCCATGAGCGGCGATGAGCCCAAGGGGC
>CAZKCX010000542.1:0-5242 GCA_964550865.1 uncultured Planctomycetales bacterium | reverse complement strand
AACTGGCCCGTCGAGTGGGGTGAGCTCGGGCAGGCGTTGGGGGTCGATTCCCAGCAGGCCGCCGTGCAGTTCCAGTATATGCGGGAGGGCGAGTGGGATGCCGACACCCGGAGGCTCGTGCTCCGGTCCGGCACGCTGTTCCCCTACACGCGTTTTGAAGCGCTCTACCGTTGTCCGGAGTTCGAACGGGTCAAGACCTCGGACAAGCACCAGGACACATTCAACTACTCCCGACCGATGTGGGGTCGGAAGTGGCGCCTGACCAGCGACCCCGACTCGGATGATGACACTGAGCAATGGGGCGACTGCCGAGGACCGATCGTCTCCTCCTCGAGCATCCACATGCCCTCGGAGCTGCCGTTGATTCTCGACGAGCAATACGACCGCTTCATCGCGACGGCCGGCGAGCTGGGCGACAACAATTCTTCCTACAACGCCAGCGAATGGGTCTTCGGACCGGACAACAACCAGGGGGCGTATCACGGCACACCGACCACGTCGCGCTTCGGCCGTCCAGGCGGCACCTCCTATGACGTCGACCAGTACGGGATGACCGAGACGTGGGTCTGGGAGCAGGGAGGCGTCTGTTGGTACGACGGCCACGCGAGCCTCGAGCGGGATCCCTGGCCTGCCCGAACCAAGTGGAACTGGCAGCGGCAGGGTCCGTTCCGGCTCCAGCTCTCGTACCCGCCCAGTCGCTTCCTGGACGAGCAGGGCGCCCTCTCCCAGTGGATCGCACACTTGCTGTATGCCCAGCGCGGCTACGATCCGCCGAACGGCCAGCCTCCTGCTCCATGGGGTAGCTAGAAGCTCCTGCCTTTCGGTTCGGGCCAAACCGTAGCGAGATGATTCAAGGCCCGTGAGTCGCCAACCGGCGCCTCACGGGCCTTTTGCATGCCGGAGCCGTTGGAGTGACGCGCCCCGGAAGGCGTGAGCACCCGATCCCCTTGATGGAACGCCACAGCCCGCACATGCATCCCATGCCTACGGGGGAGCGAAACCAAGCTTCGTTCCTCCCCCCATCCCAGTCGCGGGCGGCCGGATCGGGGTCGCCTGCGTCGCTGGCGTGCCGAAAAAGGGTCCCGGTTTCCCACCCGGCAGACGTGTATCGAAAGATCGCGAGCTGCGCGACGCCCTGGCGCCTCAGGCGCGAGGGCGTCTTTCTTGCGCCGACGTCAGGGAACTCCACCAACCTACGCCCCCTCTGCGAAGGCGTGACCTCCCGGCAGGGAGCCGCCACGGACCCGTCTCGCGCCGTCTTGTCTCTCGCCGTCTCGGACTCCTTGCGAGGCTGTCACCGCGCGAGTAAGCTTCGTGGAGGTCGGCCCTTGATGGCCTGCCGGTCGTGTAGAACCCTCAACACCAACGGAGAACCGCAAGATGAGACGCATTCGAACCTGCTGCACGGGCATCGTAATCGCGCTGGCCATGGGCTCGTCGCTCGCCACGGCGGCCGAATCCTACAGCAAGGACAGGGAGGACAACGTCCCGCCGCCGGGCTTCAAGGCCCTGTTCAACGGCGAGGATCTGACGGGCTGGAAGGGACTGGTCGGCAACCCGAAGACGCGGGCGAGGATGTCGCCGGAGAATCTCGCCAAGGCCCAGAAGAAGGCCGACCAGCAGATGCGCGAGCACTGGAAGGTGGTGGACGGTGCCCTCGTGTACGACGGCAAGGGCAACAGCCTCTGCACGAAGAAGGACTACGGCGACTTCGAACTGTACGTCGACTGGAAGATCAAGGAAAACGGCGACAGCGGCATCTACCTTCGCGGGTCGCCCCAGGTGCAGATCTGGGACCCCGGGCATTGGAAGATCGGATCCGGCGGGCTGTACAACAACAAGAAGCACCCGTCCAAGCCGCTGCCCGGTCCGAAGCAGACGATCGTTCGTGACGGCAAGGTCATCGTCGAGGAGCTGCTGGCCGACAAGCCGATCGGCGAGTGGAATACCTTTCACATCAAGATGATCGCCGAGAAGGTCTGGGTCACGCTCAACGGCAGGCTCGTCGTCGACGGCGTGGTGATGGAGAACTACTGGGAGCGCGACAAGCCCATCTACCCGACGGGCCAGATCGAGCTGCAGCACCACGGCAACACCCTCTGGTTCAAGAACATCTACATCAAGGAGATCCCGCGGAAGAACGCGAAGTGAGCGAACCCGCCGCCACGACGCTTACGCCTTCGCCTGCGGCTCCGGCGGGAGGGATCGGACGGCGCCGATCGCCAGCGTGTTGAAGACGAGCACGATGAGGGGCACGACGAGCATGAAGACCGAGAGCTGCGGGCCGACGGTCAGCTCGTTGGAGTAGGCCTCGTACAGCTGACCGGCGAGGAAGGCCGCCATCACGCATGTGGTCGCCCACGGGCTCCAGCGATGGATGCGGAGCGACAGGAGCCCCAGCGCGCAGATCACCAGCCCGACGAAGAGATCCAAGCTCGCGGCGATGCGGTCCAGGTCGTCGCGGGCCATCAGGATCGTCCCGAAGGCATACACGATCGTCAGGCCGCCGGCGATCAGCGTCGCCGCGGCGGCCGCGCGGATCTGATTGATGCTCCGCTGCATCTCGTTCGACTTCGGGTTGTTCGGCTCGGTTCCGCCCATGGTGCCCGTGATGATCCCTTCGACCCTTTTCAGGACCCGCCCCGTGATGCCGGCCTTCATCGCCGCTGCATGCGGGGCGACCCGTGCCTTCCGCGCTGAGGAGAGGCGGCCCGTCTGCTCCGCTTCTGGGCACGCGATGCCCGCTGCATCACTTCTACGAGATCGGCCCAGCGGGCGCGTCGCTTGAGCCCCCGGGCGCGCAATGAGCCACCGCCGCGGGCAGGGAGGCTTCGTGCGAGATGTCCCAGGGGATTATCGGTCGCACGCAGCGTCAACAACGTGGACTGACCTACGAGGATTTGCCGGTGTGGCACGGGCGCCCCGCGCGCCCCGGTCCTGAAACCTTCCGCTTCCCAGCCAAGGGCGTCTGGTACCGCGTTTCACAAGTCGTGCGACTATGGACAGGACCGCACCCGCCACCATCGCCGCCCGAGCCGCGGCATGCATGCCGCGCGGCCGCGCCGGATGAATCCGGCGGTTCGACGCAGCTCACCACAAGCAGCTCGGGGATAGAGTCGCGACACTTCTGAAATGCAGCACTAACGCGGCGTAGCGACGGGTGGGAGCGTCGCGGTGAGTTCTCTTTGCCGTATGAATGCAGAAGACGGGGGCGGTTCAGGCCGCCTGTCCGATGTTCTCCCGCGCTACCTCGACGAGCTTGTCGAACGCGGCGGGGTCGTGGATGGCCAGTTCGCTCAGCATCTTGCGGTTGAGCGCGACGTTCGCCTTCCGCAGGCCGTACATGAACCGGCTATAGTTGATGCCGCGCTGATTGCAGGCGGCCGAAATCCGAACGATCCACAGCGACCGGAAATCGCCCTTCTTCTTCCGGCGGTCGGCCCGCGCCATGGCGCCTGCCCGGACAACCGCCTCCCGACTGGTTCGCCACAGCTTACTCCGGCCGCCTCGGTATCCCTTGGCCGCTCGGAAAACACGCCTCTTGCTCTGATTTCGGGCCGCGCCCCTACGCGTGCGAGGCATGGCGAACTCCTTGTCCTAATGTGACCTATGTCGTCCGACCGGGCTGCGCCGATCCGAGCCGGTGAGGTTAGCTCAGCTTCTCGAGCATCCGTTTCGTCTCGGGCTTGGAGAGAACGACCGTCTGACGGATCTGGCGGCGGCGCTTCCCGCTCTTCCCGCTCATCAGGTGCCCGCCGAAGGTCCGCTTGCGAAGCACCTTGCCCTTGGCCGTCACCTTCATCCGCTTCTTCGCACCTTTGTGTGTCTTCTGCTTGGGCATAGCCTATCCCTTGTCTCAGCCTGTCAAGAGCCCAACAGTGTAGCCGCCCGGCGGCCCAATTGCAAGCGGCGTTTGGATGAGTCGTTCGACGCAACGCGTCCGGGGAATTCGACTTGGCCGGGTCGCGAGGACGGACAAGAGGCGAAGGGCGCGGAGGCCGCGCCGTGAATTCCCGGATCAGACGCTCGCCCCGCATCATCAAACCTCCTGGCGGCCCTGGGACCGGCGATTCTTTTGGCACGCGCGTGCCCTTACTGTGGTGCACCGCCCGAGGCTCGTCGAGAGGCTTCGGAATGTCGAAGGCGGGTCGAAGGGCGTTGGACCTTGTCATCCCCCTGCTGACCTTGGGTCTGCTGGGAATCCTATTGGCCCATCGAGGTGAACCTGAAATGACCCATGCCACCACGACCACACAGGCGTCGGAGCGAAACAGGCTGCAGCACGAGAAGAGTCCGTACCTCCTCCAACATGCCGACAACCCCGTCGACTGGTATCCCTGGGGCGAGGCGGCGTTCGAGAAGGCCCGCAAGGAGGACAAGCCCGTCTTCCTCTCGATCGGCTACTCGACCTGCCATTGGTGCCATGTGATGGAGCACGAGTCGTTCGAGGACCCCGAGGTCGCGCGGCTGATGAACGAGGTGTTCGTCTGCGTCAAGGTCGATCGCGAGGAGCGCCCGGACATCGACTCGGTCTACATGACCGTCTGCCAGATGATGACGGGCAGCGGCGGGTGGCCGCTGACGGTCTTCCTCACGCCGGACAAGAAGCCCTTCTACGCCGGGACGTACATCCCCAAGGAGGCTCGCTTCGGCCGGATGGGGATGATGCAGCTCATTCCTCGCGTCAAGGAGATGTGGCAGGCAAGCCGTGCCGAGATTGAGCAATCCGCCGACCAGGTCACCGCTGCCTTGCACGATACGGCTCCCGACGGGGGCGGCGAGGCGTTGGACGCGGCCGTCCTCGAATCGGCCACGCGACAGCTCGCGATGCGCTTCGACGACCGTCACGGAGGGTTCGGCGACTCGCCGAAGTTTCCCACACCGCACAATCTGACGTTTCTCCTGCGGCAGTGGAAGCGAAGCGGAGAACCCGCCCCGCTCGGCATGGTCGAGAAGACGCTTCGGAAGATGCGGCTCGGCGGGATCTACGATCACGTCGGGTTCGGGTTCCACCGCTACGCGACCGATCGCCACTGGCTCGTGCCGCACTTCGAGAAGATGCTCTACGACCAGGCCTTGCTGGCGATCGCCTATCTCGAGACCTACCAGGCCACCCGCGACGAGGACTTCGCGCGGACCGCGCGCGAGATCTTTACCTACGTCTTGCGTGACATGACCTCCCCCGACGGGGGCTTCTATTCGGCCGAGGACGCCGACAGCGAGGGCGTCGAGGGGAAGTTCT
>CAZKCX010000541.1:0-5246 GCA_964550865.1 uncultured Planctomycetales bacterium | reverse complement strand
CGCCGAAAGCCGGGACGCCGTCGCGCTCGACCACGCCGACTTCTGGGTCGCACAGCTCATGATCTACGTCTGCGCGACGGGGCAGGTCATCATCTTCGGGTGGGTGATCGGCGTGAAGGACGGCATCGCCGAGGCGCACCGCGGGGCGGAGATGCGCCTACCGCGATGGTTCGGCTTTGTCATCCGGTACGTCACACCGACGTTCCTCATCGTCGTGTTCGTGGCGTGGGTCTACCACAACGCGCCGGAGTACGTCCGCAGCATGACGCCGTCGCATCAGGGGCCTGCGGCGGAGCGCAAGGTGCTTGCCCAAGCCGCCTACGAGACGTACGGCCGCAGGTGGCTCGGGCGCGTGGCCGACGCGGAGCTTCCCCCTCGCGACGAGCTTCGGGGAGAGCGCGCTGATGTCGTCGAGGCGAAGATCATCCAACTTCTGGGGCCCGGTCCGGGTGTGGACAAGGCCCGCTTGTCGGAGGTCGGCGAGCCGCGGATCCTGGAAGCAATGAAGGAAGCGGCGGACGCGCGAGCGGTGGCGAAGTCTCAGGCGGCCATCGCCCGTGGCGTCTTTCTCTCGCTCGTCGCGTTCATGATCACCACGGTGGCGCTGAGCCAGGTGGCCTATCGTCTGCGGTTCGCGCGGCTGATCGCCGAGCACGAAGAGGAGTCGGAAAGGGAGCAGCCATCATGATTGCGGAGCTCGCCCTGCTCGCCGTAGCCGATACGGACGTCGGCCTGACGCCCACCGGTTGGGTCATGATGATCGGGAGCGTCGGTATGGTGCTGGGACTGTGTGCCTACTGTGCCTATCGCGCCTTGAGCGAGCCCCACGCCGAGGAGCACATGCACGCGCCGTTGGACATCGACACGCACGACCTGGACGAATAGCGGAGGTTTCCCATGAGCACGCGTCTTCCCAAGCCGGCGAAATGCAAGGCCGGCTTCGCCCAAACGGTGATCACGCCGGAGCCCGGCGTGCATCTGGCCGGGTATTACCATCCTCGCGTGGGCAAGACCGTTCGCGACGACCTGTACGCCAAGGCCGCCGTCATCGAGCACAACAACCGTAAGGTCGTGATCGTCTCGCTGGACCTGATCTGTGTCACCGCCGAGATCACCGAGCGGGCCCGCGAGCTGATCAACGCCGAGCTCGGCATCCCGTCGCAGCACGTGATGGTCTGCGCCACGCACACGCATACCGGGCCGGAGATCCGCGAGGACAAGAGCTTTCCGCCCGCCCGTACCTGGTGCGAGGCACTGCCGGCCAAGATCGCCCAGGCCGTCAAGCAGGCCGCCGGCAAGATGAAGACCGTGACGCTCCGCCCCGGACGGGCCATCGCCGAGGGGTACGCCTTCAATCGGCTGTATCGCATGAAGGACGGCTCCGAACAGTTCGGCAAGCGCGGTCGAGAGGACGAGGTCCTCGGGGAGGCCGGCCCCGTCGATCCGGAGCTCCAGACGCTCAGCATGGTCGATGAGGACGGGAAGCTCATCGGCATGCTCGCGAACTTCGCGCTCCATGTGGACGTCATTGGCGGCGGCAAGGCGGACTTCATCTCCGCCGATTGGCCGGGCGAGATGGCCAAGGCGATCTCCGCCGTGTACGGTCTAGATGTGGTAATGCTTTTGCTGCAAGGCACTTGTGGTGACATCAATCACGTCGTCCACGACCCGACGAACCTGCCGCGTGGCGGGCCGGAGCGGGCGATCCTGATCGGGCGCGGTCTGGCGGGCGTCGCGATGCACTCCTTCGAGGTCGCCGAGCCGATGACGGAGATTACCGTGGACGGTCGGATGGAGGTCTTGTCGATCCCGTACTACACGCGCGACGAGGCGTTCATGAAGGAGGTGGAGGCGCTTCGCAAGAAGAAGAAACGCGCTGCTCGGGAGGACTACATCCTCAACCTGAGCGAGAACTGGAAGCACGACGGCGAGAATGCGGACGTGCCGATCCAGGTCTTCCGCATCGGCGATACGGGCGTCGCGGGCTTCCCCGCGGAGATCTTCGTGGGGATCGGGCTGGAGGTGAAGAAGTGGGCGCCGACGGAGTCGACGCTCCTCGTGGAGCTGGCCAACGCGCGGGCCTCGACGTACGTCCCGACGATCGACCAGGCGGACCGCGGCGCCTACGGCGCGAAACCGATCCTGAGTCGATGGCTATGCGCCGAGGCGGGGAGCCGGATGTCCGACGCGGCGATTCGGATGCTCCACGAGCTGTGGGCCTGATCAGGCGGCGGCCCCGGCCGAACCGTTCGACCGGGGCCCATGGCTCCCACCACAAGCCGCTCAATCCTCCACTGGGGGTGCGATTCGATCGCGCCGACGCGGCCGATCACTCGACCGTCTCGTAGGCCTTTCCTTCCACGACCACCAGCACGCGAGGTCCGATCGCGAGGTACTTGGCGACCTCGGGATGCTTCTCGGTCAGGCGGAAGTACTCATCCGAATACAGCTTGATCTTCGTGACGTCGGGCTTGGCCTTGGCGACCGTGTAGGCGCTGTCGATCCATCGCTCGCCGTCGCGGAAGAACGTCTTCGCGCCGACGGTCTTGAGGACTCGCTTGCCCTGCTTGTCTCGGAGCAGGTAGCCGAGACTACGCACCTCCTGCCCGGCGGCGCCCGCTTGCCTCTCGCCCGGCCTCGCGGAACTTCCCCCCTGCCACGCGAAGGCATGGTCGCTTGGCGCCTTGGCGCTCTTCATCGCCTGGAGCCGTCGGCTGGCGCGGACGGATTCCGCCCCGTCCTTGGCCTTGAACGCCACGCGCCCTCGCGCGGCGCGACGACCGAAGCTCCTGCTTCGCATGGCCTCGCTAAGCGACCGTGGCGTCGCCGACGCCACGCCCGATCGCGCTTCGTCCTCCAACACGAGCCACGACGTCAACTCGGTCATGATGCCGTACTTCTTGCTGAGCCGGACCACCTCGTCCTTGAGCTCCGCGTTCGCCCCGTGCAGTCGGATCTGGTCCATCAGGTAGCCGATCTTCGTGCGGGCCCAGAGCCGCGGGACGAACTCATGGGCGGACTCGGTCGAGGGCATATCCATCGGGAACGAGAAGAGCATCTTGCTCTCGTCGCGTTGGCCCGTCAGGCGGATGGTCGCCTTGCCGCTGCCGGAGTAGCGGCCGTACACGGCGATCTCGCTGCCCTTGAACAGGTCGGGCAGCTTCTTCGGGTAGACGTCATCGACGGTCACGCCCTGGAATGTGAGCTTCACGTCGCTCAGCACGGGGTTCGCCAATGCGGTGTAGAAGTTCGAGAGCTTGATCTCCAGGTCCTCGTTCTCGGTCACGTAGTCGCGGCTTCCGTGGTTGTCGTCGGCCAGCTTGTCGAGCAGCCGCGTGTTGACCTTCGTGCCCACGCCGAGGACGAAGATCCGCACCTCGTCTTCGTTGGCGCTCGAGACGTTCTTAAGGATCTCCTGGACGTCGGTCACGCCGATGGTCGGCTTGCCGTCGGTCATGAAGACGACCATATACGGTCGTTTGCTGCCCTTGGGCGCCATCTTGAGGGCGTCGAGCACGGCCTCATTGATGTTGGTGCCTCCGATGGCCTTGAGATCGTCGACGCGCTTTCGGGCGGCCTGGACGTTTTGCGGTGTGGCGTCGACGAGCTTGTCTTGAAAGGGCTTGGATTCCGTGCTGAAGGGCACGACGCAGAACCGATCCTTCTTGTTCAGGTTGCTGAGGCAGAATTGGAGGCTCTTCTGCGCCTGGCGGATCTTCTCGCCCGACATGCTTCCGCTCACGTCGATCACGAAGCAGATGTCCTTGGGGATGACCTTGTCGGGGTCGGGCATCCGCGGCGCGAGCCGGGCCATGAAGAAGCCGTCCTCGCCGGCCGCCCGATGCGTCAGCAGCGACAGGCCGAACTCCTTCTCCGTGAGCTGGTAGTACAGCAGGAAGTCCTTGTCCGGTCGCACATCCTTATCCTCGAAGCTGACGACGACCTTCTTCTCGCCCTTGCGGTCGATCCGGACCGGGTGCGACGGACAAAAGACGTTGCTCAACGGGACGTCGCTGGTGACGGTGGCGACGACGCTGACCTCCTCGAGCGGCTTGCTGGAGAACTTCTCGGTGTTGAGGGGGTAGCGATAGGTGGCCGAGCCGCCCCGAACGGGAACGGCCTGGCTGTAGTCCATCTTGATGCGGACGTCGCCGTTGGCGGGGATCGGGAACACGCGGGCCTTGAACATCCGCGTGCCGACGTACTCGAGCAGTGCGGGGTCCTTCATCTTGCGGACGTAGTCCTCGTAGATCTTGCGGGCCTTGTCCTTTTCGAGGATCTCGCCGGTGACCTCCTTACCGTTCATGTACATGCTGAAGCGTTGGACGGCCACGTCGTCCTCCAGCGGGAAGATGTAGGTTCCCTCGAGTTGGCGGGGGTTGGGGTTGTGGAAGACCTGATCGATCTTGGTGACGGCCGCGGCGTTGGTGATGTCCACGGTGACGCGATGGTATTTCACGCTGAGGGGCATGTAGGCGATGCGCGGCGGTCTGGGTCGCGGCGGGACGATCGGCGGATGGTGGATGACGATGAAGCCGTCCGCGCGTGCGGTGTCGGGCGACGCGGGGAAGAGACAAAGGGCCCCCAACACCATCGCCAGCACGCCTAGGGATCGATGCAGATGCATGGTCGCTCTCCTCTCCTGCAAGGACTTGCAGGGGCAATCGGATCTGTTCGGACCTCAAGGCATTAGACACCCGCTGGACGCACCGGTTCCCCGGGATTTCGCGAATTCGCCAGTGGGGGCGAGAAATCCCCGAATTCGATGTCGCAACGACCTTTTCGTATAATCGAGCGTAGTGTGCGGTAGAGGACTTCCTCCTGACCCCATCGCATCGGGGGAGTTTTGCACGGAGGCCGAACATGCGCCTCTGGAACCGACTCGCATTCTTGCTGGCCGCGACCGCGCTTGCGGGATCTGCCTGCCAGGTCGATTCCGCGGAGGGTCGGGTCAGACCGCCGGAGTGTGCCGACGACCGTTGGTACCCCAGTGACCCGGATCGGCTTGCCAAACAGATCGACGGTTTCCTCGAGGAGGCGGATCCGCCTTCGCTTCCGTCGAAGCCTGCCGCGTTGATCGCCCCCCACGCCGGGATCGCCTACTCGGGCAAGGTGGCGGCGGCGGCCTTCAAGACGCTCCAGGGACACCCCTGCAAGCGGGCGGTGGTCTTGGGCTTCAGTCACAGCCGTCGCTTCCGTGGCGGTGCGATCCTCAAGGACGTTACCGCCTACGCCACGCCGCTGGG
>CAZKCX010000540.1:4680-5248 GCA_964550865.1 uncultured Planctomycetales bacterium | reverse complement strand
GAGGAGGCCGGCATCCACTCCGGGGACAGCGCATGTGCCCTGCCCCCCTATGAGCTGTCACCGGCCATCGTCGATCAGATCAAGGATCAGACCTCGCGGCTCGCCATGCGACTCGGTGTCCGTGGGCTGATGAACGTTCAATACGCCGTCAAGGACGGGCAAGTCTACGTCCTGGAAGTCAACCCGCGGGCCTCTCGAACCGTCCCCTTCGTCAGCAAGGCGACGGGCGTGCCCTGGGCCAAGCTCGCCACCAAGGTCATGCTGGGTCGATCGCTCGACTACCTCCTGGCCGAGCGCGGCCTCGACGACGCGCCGCAGCCCACGCACACGAGCGTCAAGGCCCCGGTTTTCCCGTTCATGCGCTTCCCGGGCGTCGATGTCATCCTGGGCCCGGAGATGCGGAGCACCGGCGAGGTCATGGGTATCGATCGCCAATTCGGTGCGGCCTTCGCCAAGGCCCAGATGGCTGCGGGCGGCCGCCTACCCACGCGCGGGACCGCCTTCCTCAGCGTCAATGAGGCCGACAAGCCCCTGGTGGTACCCATCGCGCAACGACTCTCGGATATGG
>CAZKCX010000540.1:0-4670 GCA_964550865.1 uncultured Planctomycetales bacterium | reverse complement strand
AATCGCGTACTCCGGGCGGCCGGCATCGAAAGCGACCTGATCGGCAAGATCCAGGAGGGCGCGAGCCCCAACATGATTGATCTGATCGAGGCCGGCACCGTCGATCTGCTCATCAATACGCCCACACGGAAGGGCCACGCCACGGACGAAGGACGCCTCCGTTCGGCCGCCATCGGCCACAACCGTCTGCTCGTGACGACGATGACCGGCGCGCGGGCCGGCGTGCGGGCCATCGCCCAGCTCAAGCAGCACGGGTGGGAGGTCGCCGCCCTTCAGGACTACTACGCTCGCGAAGAGGCCGCCGTCGTGCCGACCGCCGCGGAAGCCGTTCCACCGGAGCGCCCCGCACCCGCCCCGGCGCGAAGAGCGGTGTACCGCCTCCTCGCGGTTGCGGCCAGCCTGCTGATCGTCCTGGGCATCGCCGAGGCGGCGTTCCGGCTGTCCGGCCAGGTCACCGACGTGCCGCGCTATCGGTGGGACCCCGATGTCGGGCCCATGCGCAAAGCGTATCAAGAGGGCGTGTACATCGACCACAACGTCCGCGTGCCCTATCACTTCAACGCCCAGGGGTGGAACGACATACGGGACTACAACCCCGTCAAGCCGCCCGGGATGATTCGTATCGCCGTCGTGGGCGATTCCTTTGTCGAGGCGCTCCGCGTCCCCAACGACCAGCGCTTCGTCGAGCTGGCTCAGCAACGGATGAACGCCGGCGGGGTCAACACCCAGTGGTACGCCTTCGGTTGCTCCGGATTCGGCACCGCTCAGGAGTACCGCCTCATTCGCAACCGTGTCCTCGACTACACGCCGGACATGGTCGTCCTGCTCTTCGTCGTCAACGATGTCTTCGACACTTCGCCATACCTGAGCAAGATCCCCAGCTACGTCCCGGCCTTCACCCTCACCCGGGACGGCCAGCTCCAGGCGCTGCCCAACGAGCCCTTCCAGCTTCCGACTTGGCGCCGCGTGGTCACCAGCCTCGCCATCGGCCGCTACGCCCTCTTCCATGCCGGGCTGATCAATCTACTCGTCAGCCCGGGTCACGGGGGAGACATGCCCCGCGAGCAGTTCGGGCCGCACCGTCCCATCGAGGGCGAGGTCGGTTCGGACCGGGCCGCGCGCGAAGCCAGATCGTGGGCGCTGGTCCGCAAGCTCATGGAGGAGACACGCGACGAATGCCGCAGACGGGAAAGCCGATTCGCCCTGGTCTGGCAGGGTAATCAAGAGCGTCTCACCGCGGCCTGGCAGGACAAACCCTTCGATCCGATCCCCAAGCAGCGCGACCCCTGGTGCCTGGGCGAACGTCGCTACTACATGGGCGAGCAGCTGGCGAAGATCTGTCACGAGCTAGACGTACCTTACCTCGATCTCACCGTGCCCATTCTTCAGCGCATCAAGGCCGAAGACCGCCGACACGACTTCCCCGGTGACCCGCACTGGAACGACCTTGGCCATGCCGCCGCCGCCGATGCCCTCGTGCCCTGGGTCGCCGAGATCCTGAAGACCCCACCGCAACAGACAACGCAATAGAACGCTGGCTCTCTCCATGGCTTGCGGACGTAGCTCGCCGTCCTTCGCTCCGGCACGCCAATCCGCGTCAGACCAGTCGCGTCAAGGTACTTCCCACCGAGCCGAGTCGCGGCACTTGTGGCGACCGGAGTCGAGCCATTACCATGATCTCACCTGTTTCGGAACGATTCCTATGAAACGATCCGCATCGCTCGCTACTGCCGCCCTTATCACCCTGGCCCTGATCGGGTGTCGATCGGAGCCGGAACCGCGCGTCGTCCTCAAGTTCGCCCATTCGGTCACCAGCGGCGCCAGCAAGCCCGTCTACGACGCCGCCTGCGACGAATTCGAGAAGCTCCATCCCGGCATCCAGGTCAAGCAGGTCGTTCAAGAGGGCAACATCTACGAGCGCCAGGGGCTCCAGTCGATGCTCCAGGGCGGCGATCCGCCGGACGTCTTCTTCGAATGGGGCGGCCATCGCGTGGTCAGCAAGGTCCGAGACGGCTACGTCGCCGACCTCACCGAAGCGCTCGATCAGGACAACTGGCGCGACCGCTTTCATGAGAACGCCTGGCATGCCACGACGGTCGACGGACGCAACTACCTGATCCCCAACGCGATCATGGTGACCGTCATCTACTGGTACAACACCAAGATCTTCGCCGAGCACGGCATCGACGTGCCGAAGACCTACGCCGACCTGATCGCCGCCATGCGAAAGCTCAAGGCCGCGGGCGTGATCCCGATCTTCTGCGGAAACCGCGACGGCTGGCCCATGGGCAATTGGGGAGCGCACATCCTGCACCGCATCGTCGGCCACGAGCACTACGACGCCGTCCTCAGCCTCCGGCCGGGAACGAGCTTCGTGAACGCGGAGTTCCTCCGAGCGTTTCGAGCCATCCAGCAGTGGGCGAAGGAGGGGTTCTTCAACCCCGGCTTCATGGCCATCAGCGACACGGATGCCCAGATCACCTTCTACAACGGCAAGGGCGCGATGCACCCGATGGGGAACTGGATGATCAGCGGCGCGCAGACCGACGCCCCGCCCGGCTTCGAGTACGATGGCTTCAATCTGCCGCCCATCGAAGGGGGCAAGGGGGATCAAACCAGCCTGATGGCGCTGAACACGGGCTACATGGTCAGTTCCAAGACCAAGCACTTCGATCTCGCGATCGAGTTCCTCAAGTACATGACGTCCGACTCCGTCATGAAGCGGATGCTCGAGGCGGGCGTGATTCCCTCCGTCAAGGGACTGGTCGCGCTGAACGCTATGGATCCGCACAATCGCGTGGCCCTCGAGGCCTGGCAGAACGCCAAGGAGATCCTGGCACCGCCGGATACCGGCTACCCTATCCACGTCGCCTATCGCCTCTACGACGCCATCGCCCTGGTCATCGACGGCCAGGCCGACCCGAAGACCGCACTCGAGAAGGCCGAAGCGCAGGTGGCCCCATGGCGGAAGGACGCGGTCAAGAAGGACACGCCGTGATGAGGGAGGGGCGCGCCGCCTACGGATTCGTTCTGCCCGCCTGCCTGCTCTTCGGTGTGTTCATCCTGGTACCCACTGTGGGCACCTTCGTTCTCAGTCTCTTTGAATGGCGTGGCGCGGGCTCGGCGACCTTCGTGGGAATGCAGAACTACCGCATCGCCTTCACCGGCGATCGGATCTTCCGACAGGCGCTCTGGAACAACGTCCTCTACATGCTGGCGACCTTGGTGGTGGAGGTGCTGTTCGGCCTGGTTCTGGCGCTCATGCTGGATCTGAAGCGCCGCGGGTACGGCCTGTTCCGCATCCTCATCTTCACGCCGATGACGCTCTCGCTGACGGTCATCGGCCTGATGTGGTACTTCCTGTTCCACCCGACGATCGGCATCCTCAAGGGGGCGCTCGCCGAGGAAGATACCGCCCTGTGGGCCGTCTGCATCGTCAGCGGCTGGACCTACTGCGGCTTCTACATGGTGCTGTTCTACGCCGGTCTTCAGGGCATCCCCCGCGAGCTCTACGAGGCCGCCCGCATCGACGGCTGCGGCGAGATGCGTCGCATCCTTCACGTATCGCTCCCGCTGCTCCGCGAGACGGCCCTCGTCAGCGTCGTCCTCTGCGTCACGGGCGCGTTCAAGGCCTACGACCTCTTCTGGGTGATGACCCAGGGCGGACCGCACCACGCCACGGAGATCGTCAGCACGTGGCTCGTCCGCAGCGCGTTCAGCGCGGAGGCCGCGCAGATGGGCTACGGCGCCGCGCTGGCCGCCATCATGACGCTGCTCGTCTTCGCCATGACGTTGGTGTATTCGGTGATCGCCCGGAGGACCCAAGAGGTGGAGACCGCGTGACCCATGACCGCCGATACCTCGTCAAACGACCGCCGCGAATCATCGGAGCGATCGCCACGACGCTGGCTCGCTCATCTCCCCGTGACGGCCTTTCTCGCCGTCGTCTCGTTCAGCATGCTCGCGCCGCTCGTGTGGACGGTGATGTCGGCGCTCAAGAACAACCGCGAGTTCTTCACCTCACCGTGGTCTTTACCCGGCGAGTTTCGTATAGGCAACTTCGCCGACGCCTGGCAGGACGGCAACCTCGGCATTTACGCGTTCAATAGCGTGTGGATTACGGGCGTGAGCGTCGTGGCCATCATCCTCGTGGGGAGCATGGCGGCCTATGCCTTCGCGCGTCTGAAGTTCCGCGGCCGTGACTGGTTGTTCACGGTCTTCCTGCTCGGGCTGATCATCCCGATCCAGGGCGTGCTCGTACCGCTCTTCCTGCTGCTCAAGGAAATCGGTCTGCTGTACACCTACGCGGGGCTCGTGCTGTCGTATATCGCGTGGGGCCTGCCGCTGGCGATCTATGTCTTGCGGGCGTTCTTCCTTTCGCTTCCGCAAGACCTGGAAGATGCCGCCCGGATCGACGGGTGCGGGCTGTTCGGCATCTACTGGCGGATTCTCCTGCCGATCGCCAAGCCGGCGGTAGCTACCGTGGCCGTTTTCAGCGCGCTCGGCGTGTGGAACGAACTGCTGCTCGTCCAGCTCTTCATCGACGAGGACACGATGCGGACGCTGCCACGCGGCCTGCTCGCCTTCAGCTATCAACACCAGACGCGCTACGACCTGACGTTCGCGGCGGTCACGATGATCGCTCTGCCCATGATCGGGCTGTACGCCGT
>CAZKCX010000539.1:0-5252 GCA_964550865.1 uncultured Planctomycetales bacterium | reverse complement strand
ACAAGATCGAGTGCGGTGATCGGTCGATCTTCGGCGGAAGCGAGGCCTCGGCCAGAATCCGCAGGCCGGCCTCCGACTCGAAGAGGTAGCGGAAATGCTGCACGCCGTCCTCGCTGCGGTGGTCGAGGCGCTCGGCGCGGAGCGGGCACTGCTCGTCGGGCCAGTTGGCGAAGACGTGCTCGCGGAGCCGACGGACCATGGCGGGACGATCGGCCGGGCGCTCTCGCTCCTCGTACGTCGGCACGAGCTTGTGGTTGATCTCTTCGTTGATGAACCGTTTGGGCCGCTGATCCTTGTCGAGCCAGACGCGGACCTCGGCCTCGGTCGGGATCACCTTCAGGACGGCGTCGCGGTCGACGGTGAGGTCCGTCTGCCGGCCGCGCAGCCAGCGGTTGAAGAAGTCCATCGCGTTGGCCTGAAACTCGGGGAAATCCTTGTGGGGACCCGGGCGGTCCACGATGCGAATGCGATCGCCCTGGCCGTACAGCTCGTAGACCTTCTTCATCTTGGCGTAGAAATCGCGGTAGCCCTTCGGTGGAAAACAGCCGTCGTCCGTGGAACACTGCGAGAGCAATGGACGCGGTGCGATCAAGGCGCAGTAGCTCACCGAGTCGATCTGGTATTCGTTGACGAAGAAGTTGCAATCGCAGTGGGTCCGGAGGGTGTCGGCCGCGATGTGGTTGCCGATCGTGTACGTGGCATGGTCGGAGACGACGGCCCGGATGCGATCGTCGACCGCGGCGGTGAAGTAGCTGAAGGTCCCGCCGCCGCTCCGGCCGGTGATCCCCAGGCGGGCCATATCGATCTCGTCTCGCGTTTCGAGGTAGTCCAGGGCCCGGACGGCGTTCCAGATCTCGATGCCGGCGGGGGTATAGCCCGTGCTGAAGTTCTCCCATCCCTTGCCCGCGTGCGTGTAGCGGTGGCGACCGGGGATCTCGCTGTGCTGGATCGGATCGACGATCAGGCAGGCGTAGCCGTTCTGGGCGTACCAGATCGGATGGTGGCGATAGTGGCCCTTCGACCCGGCCGGTCCGCCCGCGTGGCCGCACAGATACACGATCGTCGGTAAGGGGCGCTTGGCCTTCTTCGGCAGGTAGAGGTTGGCGGTCACGAGGAAATCGGGCATCGACTCGAAGACCAGGCACTCGATGGTGAAGTCCGGCTTGTCGATCGTGCGGGTGATCTTGACGTGCAGCGGCGTCCGCTCGGGCAGCGGGTCGAGCCCCACCATGTAGAGCAGCTGCCGGCGGATCTCAAGTCGTCGCGCCTTCCACGCGCCGAGATCCGTCACATCCCGCAGCGCCCGCGCGGAGAGATCATGCGCGAGGCGAGCGAGATAGCTCTCGATCTGTATGGTGGCTTGCTGGGTGGTGAGCCCTTCGGTCGTGGGCTGTGCCGCCGCACAGCCGGCGCTGAGCGCCAACGGAAGCAGAATGGCATGGATCATCGTGGAGCTCCCGGTCTGTGAGGATGTGCGTTGCATGCGATGTATCCTCTGTGCAAAGGTCTGGCGGGAACCGGCTCCTCAAGGCCCAACGAAGCGGAAGAAGCACGTAGCGCCCTGCAGGCGGCTTCCCTCCGCCACGCCGTTCCGCACGATCGCCGGCTCAGCGCAGGCCCATACCCTTCAGGTTTTCGTAGCTGATTCGGAGCGACTCGAAGGGGTCGCGCCCGTAACAATCATCTTGCTCCACCAGGTACCAGCGAACGCCGACCTCCTTGGCCGCATCGAGGATCGCGGGCCAATTCAGATTGCCCTCGCCGACCTCGGCATAGATCGGCTCGCGCTCGGGCGTGATGGCCATGTCCTTGAGGTGCAGCAGCGGCTGGCGGTCGCCCAGCTTGCGGATCCATTGCGCCGGGTCGCCCCCGCCCCGCACGATCCAATGCGTGTCGATCTCGGCCTTGAGGTACCTTGGATCCGCGCGCTCGTAGAGCATGTCGAGCCACGTCTTTCCCTCGCCGAACCTCGCCAGCTCGTGGTGGTGGTTGTGGTACGAGAAGTCCATCCCCTCGGCGGCGAGCTTCTCGGCCACAGGCGGCAGCTCGTCCAGGAACTGCTGCAGGCCGTCCAGGCTGAAGTACTCCGGCGGCAATCCGCCGATGGCGGTGTGCGTGCAGTTCAGGATCTTGTGCTCCTCGATCACGACGTCGAGCTCCTCCAGAAAGCGATTCCACGGCGTGTGCGTGGCCGTGACGGTCAGGTTCGCCTCCTCGACGGCCTGGGCCACCTCGCGGGTGTCCATCGGACCGAAGCCGGAGATCTGGATCGCCGTGTAGCCGATGTCGGCCACCTTCCGGAGCGTCTCGCGAACATCGCGGATGTTGTTGGTGAACTCGCGGACCGTATAGAGCTGTGCTCCCAGGACGGGCTCGGGCATCGTGTTTCCCTTCTGTTGCGTCGTCGTTGTCTCGAAGGCTTGCCTCGCGCCTTCTCGCTGGGGCGTCGGTGCCCCAGTGGGGACAGTCGGCCGCACACAAGCGCGGGGCTGGTGCGTCGGTTGCTCCGCGCTGCGGGCCGCTCAGAGCATCTTGTCCACGAGGGCGCACAGCTCCTTGACGTGCGAAACGGACGTCTCGAACATGCCGCGCTCTTCGTCGTTCAGCTCAACCTCGATGATCCTCTCCACGCCCTTCGTACCGAGAAGCGACGGCACGCCGACGAAGTACCCGCCTACGCCGTACTCCTTATCGCAGTAGGACGCGCACGGTAGGATCCGCTTTTTGTCGCGGATGATCGACTCGACCATTTGGATGACGCCCGCGGCGGGGGCATAGAACGCGCTCGTCCCCATGAGCTTGACGATCTCTCCGCCGCCCATCCGCGTCCTCTGGACGATCTCTTCCAGGCGCTCGGCCGAGACGAACTGCGTCACCGGGATGCCGGAGACCGTGGTGTAGCGCGTCAGCGGTACCATGTCGTCGCCGTGGCCGCCCATCAGCAGGGCGCGGATGTCCTCGACGCTGCACCCGATCTCCATCGCGAGGAAGGCGCAGTAGCGGGCGACATCCAAGCATCCCGCCTGGCCGACCACGCGCCAGTGCGGGAAGCAGCTCACGCGATGAGCGGTGTAGACCATCGCGTCCAGCGGGTTCGAGACGATGATGAGCACGGCGTCGGGGCTCGTCGCGGCGACCTGCTCGGTCACCGCGCGGACGATCTTGACGTTCGTCTCCACGAGGTCGTCCCGGCTCATGCCGGGCTTGCGGGGCAATCCCGCGGTGATCACGACCACGTCGCTGTTGGCGGTGTCCTTGTAGTCGTCGGTGCCGAGGATGTTGACGTCGAATCCCTCGACCGGCCCGGCCTCGGTCAGGTCGAGGGCCTTGCCCTGCGTCATGCCGAGCTTGTCCGGGATGTCGATGAGCACGATGTCCGCCAGCTCCTTGGCCGCGGCCCAATGGGCACACGTCGCGCCGACGGCGCCGGCACCGATGATCGATAGCTTCGCGCGCTTCATGGTGTAGACCCCTGCATGCGGTTTCCAACGGATTGTCCGCGACGAATCGGAATCGGCCTTTCGCATCGCCGGCGGACCGAGCCTGCTTCCCGCCTTATCGCAAGGCCTGCAGGCTACGACCGGCCAATCGATGCGCGGCCGTTCCGCTCGTCCAAGCCTGAGAACGAACGCATGATTCTAGCCGAAAGGCGTGGACGCGGCACGCGAAAACGCGGGTTGCGCTCCTCGCGGGGTGCGGGCACCTTCTGACATCGGACTGCGATGGCTGCTGATCGACAATGCCCTCAAGCAGCTTTTCGAAGCGAAGATGGGCCCCGACCTCTGCGCGGGGACACCAGCGGCGCGAGTCTCGTCAGGGCCGGAGGCCCGGTGGAACATAGCCCAGGGCGATGCGAAGCGAGCCCTGGGCTACCGTCCTTCGCCCCCGTTGGGGGCTGGGCAGCAGCTCTCCCACTCCCCACCGCAACACACACCCGTCAATCCGGCCGTTCCCCATGTATCGAGGTGCCAAAGAGCATCCGCGCCCCTGCTCGCGCCGCCGCGGGCCTGTCGATCCCCTCCGCGGCCTTCACGCAATTCTCACACTCGCTCGGGTTGATGCCTGTGCGGCGGCCCCTTAGAATTCAGTAGAAGCTGGGACGCACGTCCCGGCCTTCTCCCGGAGGAAGGGAGCCCGATCTCATGACCGTGGCAGCGTCGCCGCTGAACGCCCATGTCCTCGTCTTGAACAAGCACTACCTTGCTCTGCGCGTGACGAGCGCGCGGCGTGCCTTCGGCCTATTGATTCGTCGGATCGCCGAGGTCATCGACGTCGAGGACGGCCAGTACGTCAGCTACGATTTCGACAGCTGGCGCGAGGTCAGTGAGTTTCAGCGCGAGTTCGAGCCCGACCGGCACGATTGGGTCCGCACCGTGCGATTCAGCCTGGCCGTGCCGAAGATCATTCGCCTCATCGCGTACGATCGGCTGCCCCAGGTGGACGTCAAGCTCAACCGCCGGAACATCTACGCCCGCGACCGCAATCACTGCCAGTACTGCGGCAAGCGATTCTCGTCGAGCGACCTCTCGCTCGACCACGTCACGCCGCGAAGCCGTGGTGGCGAGACGTCGTGGCAGAACCTCGTGTGCTGCTGCCTGAAGTGCAACGTCAAGAAGGGCGGCCGGACACCTGCCGAGGCCGGCATGAAGCTCGTGACCAAGCCCGTCAAGCCGCGGCGATCGCCCGTGGTCCATTGGAAGCTCTCCCACACGAAGTACGCGAGCTGGAAGCAATTCCTCGACCACGCCTACTGGTCCGTCGAACTCAAGTAGATCTCGAAGGTTTCTACGCATCCGCCGCGGACGACTCCGGGGCGAAGACGAGCATCGGTCGGCAGACAAACGTGCAGCAGCAGGCCTGTCCCGGAGCGAGAAGGATCGCCCGCCTCGCGGGGAGGAGGACGGCCGCCAACGTCGTCTCGTAGGGCGGCGGGTGGCGACAGATGGTCATGTCGCTGCCGACGCCGCTTGCGCCGTGGTCGGCCATCAGGGCGATCATGTCCTCGATCCCCCACTGGGAACGACCGCGCAACAGCTCCCGGGCCCGGTCGAGCCGCGCCCGACTGCTGGGGCCGATCCACCGCCAGCCTCGACGCTGCCAGAACCGGGCGTGTTCCCCGAAGCCGGTCTCCATCGGTCGGGTGTGTTCGTGCTGGTAGTGATTCGTGTTGACGATGCACCCGTGCTCCGGCCGGCGGCCGGCGGTGCGGGTCGACGTCAGCTCGACGGCGGCGATGTCTCCCGCCGCATCGG
>CAZKCX010000538.1:0-5261 GCA_964550865.1 uncultured Planctomycetales bacterium | reverse complement strand
GCAAAGGTGAGCGCACGGATATGGTCGGCAATCACCCGAAAAGGTGTTCCCGGCGCGCCATGATCATAGGTTTTTCCACTCATCCGCTCCAGGGCGGCGATGAGCGCGTTCAGCATCTTGGCGACCGACGTCGCCGCTTGCAGCAGCATCTCGGCTTCCGCCGTCGTCAAATAGCCCAGCCTGCCCGCGATCTCGACCTGCGTCTGGACTTCCATCAGCGAGCCCCTCGCCACCGAGAGCTGGTTCAGATACTCCCCCGTCGATCGCCGCGCCTGACCCTCGGCGATGTTCGACGGTATCGACACGGCCGCTCGACGGAGCTGGCTGGTCAGCCCGTACACCTCCTCGCGAGGAAACGACTTCGTCCGCTCGTAGATCTGCGTCACGAGATTCATCGCCTCGCGCCACACCTCCAGATCCCGAAAGCTTGCGATGCTCATCCGGCGACCCCGTTCTTGACCCAGTCCCTATTCCCGAATCCCCATTCCCGCGGCGCAGCCGCTCCAATATCGGTTCCAGTGTCTTGCGGACGATCGGCTCGGTGAGGGACCGCGGCGTGTAGTGCGAACCGCTTCGGCGGCGCTCGTCGGAAGGCTGAAGGACCATTGCGCCCTTGGGCACGACGTTGGGGGTCGCGTGGTGGGCGATCTTCTTTTCGATCGCTGCCAGGAGGTCGTCGACGCCCTCGGCCTTTTTGACCCCGTCGGCAGCCTGACCGGTGATCTTCTGGTCGGTGTTGTCGCGGAACCACTTTGCGCGACTGCCGGGCTTCTCGGCCAGGAGCTGTTCGAGGTCGATCGTCGACGGCGCGCCATGGCGCTTGGTCGGCTTGATGGCGATGGACGGGCCGGTGGCGACCTCCAGATTGAAGCCCATCATCGTCTCGTAGACGCTGCCGATCTGTTCGACGTCGAGCGTACGGTAGCTGAGCCGCTCGCCGTCGAGGACGAGCAGATTGCTCAGCACGCGGAAGATGACGCCGTCGGAGACGCGAGGGACATCGAGCTTCTCGCCTTGCTCTCGACGGCTGTCCTTCGGGCGGCCCTCCAGGAAGGGATAACGATCGGGGTCGAAGAGGTAGCCCTCGCGGCGCGGGATGCGGAAACCGCCGTGCCCGCCACCATCGTAGATCAGTCGGAACAACACGAGGAGCTGCGCCCACGCGCCGTATCGCTGGTCCATAGTGTCGGGGAAGCGGCCGGCATCGGCGCGGAGGCGATCGAAGAGCCCAGCAACCGAATAGTGTCTGACGTAGACCGAGTCGTTGGAGAGCAGGCCGCGGTCCTCGGCGTAGAGGACGAACACGAGACGCAGGAGGACGGTGAGCAGTCCATTGTAGACGTGGTTCGGATCGTCGTCGAGGATCTCACGGAGCAGTTCGCCCTTGCGTTGGTCGTCGGCGGCCTGGAAGCCGCGGAGCAGTTCATAGAGTGCCGCGAGGACCTGTTCGGCCAGCTTCGTCGAGACGAGGTTCTGATACTTGCGGCTGTCTTCGAGGATGGCAGGCAGGCGCTGCTTCTCAGGCAGGCTGAACAGACGCTCGCCGCAGAACAGCATGTGGAGCGCTGCGAAGATCGGGCGACCGGCTACCTGGGCCATCTCCGAAACGCGGAACGTGGCGTGGCCGCTCGTCTCGCCGCGCGGGGCGTAGACAAGCCGCAGGTCGGTGCCGTTGACGAGCAGACCGATGGGAATCTCCGTCTCCCGGAGGAGCCGCTCGAAGCGGGAATGCGGACTGGCCTGCCAGCGGCGCTCGTCCTCGACGGCGACCTTGTCGAAGTCCGTGCCCCGCGGCAGCTCCTGGATGAGCATGATCCAGCGTTCGTTCTGGCCGTCCCGATCGAACTCGGGGACGGCATAGGTGGGGCGCAGCGTCTCGCCATACTCCGGCAGCGCGACTTCGAAGCTGTCGGGCAAGGGCTTGGCGTTGGCGCCGATGAGGTCTTCCGACTCCCAGCCGAGGACTTCTTGCGCGAAGCCGGGGAAGTCCTCGATATAAGGATCGTCGCCGTCCTCCGATAGGGAACTCATGAAGCGCTGGTGATCGGGCGCGATGTTCTTGTTGACGTGGGCCTGGGCCTGGAGCAACGCAGGGACGGACACGACCAGGCCGACGGGCTGGACGAAGCCGAGCCATTCCTGATGGGCGATTGTCTCAGGGTCGCGTGCCATGGTCTTATCCCGTAACAGGCCAGAGATAGGCGAGCCCGACCGGCTCGACGCGTTGGGCTCTGACCTCATACACGGAGCGGATTCGCTCGGGCTCGGGCTCGGTCTCCAGTTCGCGCTCGAGGGACGTCAGGCGCTTGGTCCAATGCTTGCGATTCGCCTCCAGTTGGCGGATCTCTTCCTGGGCGCTGCCGAACTCGAACCGCATTTGGGCGGTGTCGTACTTAGCGTATTTGGCGGCGGTACGTTCAATGTGCCTTCTCTGTTCGACCAGGATCTTGTGCATGGCCTTGGCCTCGGCCTCGGCACGGTCCTTGAGCTTCTTGGCCGCGTCTTCCGCGTACTCGTTCGCACGCGTTTCCAGATATGGCAGCAACTCCTCGACATCTTGTGCGGCCGTCGCCTGGAGCTGCTTGAGGACGGTATCACCGATCTTGCCGCGATGCTTGGGCAGCAGCGCCTGCTCCAACAGATCGAGTGTCTTGGCTTCGGCCTCCCGACTGTAGGGGCTTAGCGGCTCCTTGCGGATCTTCGGGTCGGACCACCGAGCCGTCACGGGGACAATCTCTTCGTGCAGGCGCGCCGCCGCCGGGCCGTACAGGCAGAGCCGACCGAGCAGCACCACGCGGGGGATCGCGTCGGTGATCTGGGCGAGGCAGGCGCGCGAGAGGTCGTGATGAACGAATCCTTGGGCCATGAACCGACCGAGCAATCGCTGGACGATACGATGCTCCAGGTGGAGGTGGACGACCTCGTCCGTCACCTCGCCGACGTCCTCGAACACGACAGGACGGATGGGCGAGGTTCGCCGCCACTCCCACCACTTCTGGTCGCGTCTTCGCGGGGCGCGAAGGGTGTCCATCGTATCGGCCCAGGTCGGGTCGGCGCCCTCACGTTGGTCGAGCGCGGGGAGAGCGTATCGGACGGGCCCATCATCCGATCTGTCTGAGTCGCTCTTCAAACGCTCCGCGCCCATCAGCTCGAGCGCGCAGGAGATCGCCGATCGGAAGTGGTCCTCTTCCAGGCCGATGCTCTTCTGTGACTGTTCGAGGCGATTCCGGAGTTGGTCGATCTGGTCTCGTAGGGCGTCTTGTCGCTGACGGGCGGACTCCAGCTCCTCTTCAACGGTACGGCGCTGCTCCGCTTCGAGATCCGCCTCGTCGATCTCCTTCTCCAGGTCATCGAGGCGGTCACGTCGGATGCCGGCATGCATCATCGTGTCCAATCGGGAATCGATGACCTGCGAGAGACTGCCAAGCTCCTCTCGAATGGTCTTCGTCTTGCGGACCAGGGCGGCGAGGATCCGGTCTTCCGGGCGTTGCTTGTAGAAGAAGTAGTGGCAGAAGACCTCGTCCTTGGGCTGGAGCTTTCGGTCGATGCGGCCGTTGCGTTGCTCCATGCGGCTCGGATTCCAGGGGACATCGAAGTGGAACACGTTCCAGCAGTGGGCCTGGAGGTTCAGGCCTTCGCGGGCGGCATCCGTTGCGATGAGGATACGCACCGGATGCTTTGCGGGCGCGGCGTTGAAGGCTCGTTTGATCTCTTCACGTTTGTCGGCCGGCGTGGGGCCGTGGTAGATGGCGATGCGCTGTTCGGCCTGATCCGTGCCGGCGATGGCTGCGGAGATCTGCTCGTAGAGGTACCGCTTGGTGTCGTCCCATTCGGTGAAGATGATGACGCGGGTGTCGGTCCACTCGGCGTTGTTGGGGGAGCGGCCGGGCTTGTCCGGGAGACCGGGACACTGGTGCTTACGAATCCAGTCGATCAACTTGCGGATGCGTGCGTCCGGACGCCCCCTCGTTGCGTTGGCCAGCTCTTCCATCTTGTCGAGCAACTTCTGCTCGCGGGTGAACAGGTCTCGACTGGGCTCGTCGGCCATGGGACCGGCGGTCGCTGCGGAAGCCGCCTCGACTTGTGCGTCCATCTCGGTGTCGATCTGCTCTTCGGAGTCAGTGGCTCGGTCGTCGTCCGATCCGACGCTTCTCTCCAAGAGGTCGAACGATTTCGGGAGCTTGTCGGCGGCCTTCTTCTCCTGGTCCGCCTCTTCCCACTGCCGCATGACGGTACGTCTGTGGACACGCAGCGTCCTGGCGAATGCTTCAACGGAAGATAGGAGGCGTTGTTGCAGATGCGTCACGAGCAGGCCGGCGGCAGCCTGCTTTCGCTTCGTCTCTTCCTTGAGCCGCTGCTCCCGCAGGTCTCGGTACTGATCCAAGAGGCTGCACAGTTGAAGCTCGGCGGCATCATCGGGGAGACCGTCGATGTCGATCTGGACGACCTCGCGCTTGGGGAATCCGCCAATGACGTTTCGTATGTCGTCCTTCAATCGCCGGACGATCACATCGTCGAGGATGCTCTTCTTGACGCTGACCCCTCGGCAGAAACGCTGAGGATCGAGGATTTCGAGCAACGCCGAGAAGCTGTTGGAGTGGCCGTTGTGGGGCGTTGCGGAGAGGAAGAGGCGGTGCTCGAACCTCGGGGCCAAATCTCGAACCGCGCGCGTGATCTTTGAGTCGATCGCATACTTCTGGCCGCTCGCCGGAGCTGCGTGATGTGCCTCATCGAGTATCAGCAGCGACCCGCCGCGGAAATCGCCGAGCCAGTCTCGAAGCGGACCGGCATAGGCCTCATCGATAAGGAGCTTCTGGGAAATGAGGAATCGCGTGTGGGTGCTCCACGGGTTGATGCCGAAGCCCCGCTCTCGTCGCACTCTCGTCACGTATGCCTTGTCGAGGATCTCAAAGGTGAGCCCGAACCGATTCTCCAACTCTTCCTGCCATTGAAGGAGCATGGAGGGCGGGCAGCTGACGATGATCTCCTTGACCTTCTTGCGAAGCAGAAGCTCGCGGGCAATGAGGCCGGCCTCGATGGTCTTGCCGAGGCCGACGTCGTCGGCAATGAACAGATTGACTCTGGGCAGCAGAAGCGCTTTGCGGAGCGGTTCGAGCTGATAGGCTTCGAGGCGAATTCCCGCACGGAAGGGGGACTGGAAGAGGCGAGGATCCGTCGAGGTCACGCAATTCCAACGCATCGTGTGAAGGTAGGCGGCGAAGAGCTTCGGAGGGTCGAAGCCGCGTGTTGCGATCGATTCC
>CAZKCX010000537.1:0-5287 GCA_964550865.1 uncultured Planctomycetales bacterium | reverse complement strand
ACGGACGGAATCCTCGTCGACTTCGGGCTGTGGCCTGTGGACCAGCAGACGTCGATCAGCTCCTTCACGTTCGGCATCGAGGCTCCCGGTGGTGGCCCGATCAATATCGACGACTTCCAGACGACCGGCTTCACGGGCGACATGTTCATGACGTTCTGGCCGGATGACGATCATGGCGTACCCGAGCCCGCGACGCTGGCGCTGCTCGCGAGCGGCTTCGGCCTGATCGCGGTGCGACGTCGTCGGTAGTCTCTCACGGGCTTTCGAATCTGCCTCCTGCCCGCCGCGTGTGTTTACACAGCGGACTGCCGGGCAGGGTTGGCTCGGTTGGGCTGTCGACCTCGCTTGGGTCGAACGTAGGCAGGCCTGGGAACAAGCCTAATTCAGTTCGCGAAACCCGACAGCTCCTTGCGTGGGGAAGGGGGCGAGGGAAGTATCCAAGTGAGGTAGAAGAATGAGGCCGGTTTGCCGCTTCTGGGGAGTGGCAAACCGGTCCGTTTTTGCGCGTTCCCTGCAACGCGGCGAAGCCCTTCGGCGCCTTGTTGTGCCCATCCATTTGTTCCAGAAGTAGATACGTCTAGCTTGCATTCCAGAATCACGATGGAGGGCCGGGGGAATTCTGCAGGGAGACGGCCCACTTGGTCGATAAAGGGAACGACGAAAGGGGAACCACCACCTGGCCGTCGGGGGCTGTTGGTATCCGCCCGGATTCAGAGTCCATGGCGCTACCCGCGGAGACAGCGACGCGTCCGCTCGGGCAGACCTTGCCCGATCGGGCGGACATCATCGAGCGGATCCGCGTCCGCGCGGATGCCTCGATCTTGGAGGCGATGCGCGCCATCAACCAGGGCACCGTAGAGATCGCCATCGTCACCGACGCCGACGGACGATTGGTGGGACTGCTCTCCGACGGCGACATCCGGCGCGCCATCCTCAACGGTTTTACGCTCGAGGCCCCTATCGCGGACATCCTCAACCGTCGGCCCCTATCGCTGCCGGAGTCGGCAGGCCGCGAAGAGATCCTGGCCTTGATGGGCCGACACTCCATTCGACAGATTCCGCTGGTCGATACAGGCGGGCGACCGACCCAAATCGCCTGGATCACGGACCTCATTCGGAACGATCTCCGCCCGAACCAGGCCATCATCATGGCCGGCGGTAAGGGCAAGCGGCTGTATCCGCTGACGCGTGACGTACCCAAGCCGATGCTCCCGATTCGAGGCCGCCCCATTCTGGAGCACATCATCGATGAGCTACGGCAGTACGGCGTCTTCAAGATCACGCTGGCCGTGAACCACCTTCGGGAAGTGATCAAGGAACACTTCGGAAACGGCGAGGACATGGGCGTCCGCATCGACTACCTGGAGGAGGAAGAGCCCCTCGGCACGATCGGCGCGCTCAGTCTGCTGCCGGACAAGCCGAGCCATCCCTTCCTCGTCCTCAATGGCGACGTCCTTCAGCAGATCAACTTTTCGAGTCTCCTGCGTTTTCACGAACGGCACGACTTCCACGCCACGATGTGCGCCGTGCGCTATCGCATGGAGTTGCCGTTCGGCCTGGTCGAGGTCGACGGGAACCGGCTACGGCGCTTGGTCGAGAAGCCCGTGCACACGATGAATTCGAACGCCGGCATGTATGTGTTCAACCCCGGCGTAGTGGATCTCCTCGAACACGACCGTCCGTGCGATGCGACCGACCTGCTCCAGCGTCTGGTCGACGCCGGCAAGTCCGTCGGTGTCTTCACGCTCTATGACCACGAGCATTGGTTAGACGTGGGACGCAAGGGCGACTACGATTACGCCTGCCATGAGTACCCCATCGAACGACGCGAAGACGCGGCGCCCCCCTAGCCTCCTCGGCGATTGGACGGCGATCCTCCCCCGCATCACGGGGCGGGGAGAGAGCCTTCTGCAGTCCGACCTGGAAGCAAACGACCGGGCACTGCGCCGGCGTATCGAGGGCAAGCGAATCCTCGTGACGGGGGGCGCCGGCAGCATCGGTTCCGCGACGGTCAAGCAGCTGCTCCGCTACGATCCGGCCCGGATCGCCGCCATCGACCTGAACGAGAACACGATGGTCGAGCTGGTGCGCGATGTGCGAAGCCGTCCCGACCTGGACCCGCGGGGAGCGCTGCAAACCTTCATCGTCGACTTCGGGTCCGATTCGACCGAGCGATTCCTTGCCGAGGTCGGGCCCTTTGACCTGATCCTGCACTTCGCCGCGATGAAGCACGTGCGGAGCGAGCGGGATGTCTTCAGCCTCTCTCGGTTGATCTGGAGCAACGTCCTCGGTGTGGATCGGTTCCTCGGGGCGGTGAAGCGGCACACGCCGTGCGACGTCTTCGCCGTCAGCTCCGACAAGGCCTGCGGTCCGACGAATCTGATGGGCGCGTCGAAACGCCTCATGGAGGAGGTCGTCTTCTGGCATGCCGATCATCCGGGATCGTTGCTCGAGGGCGGAACGGAGCCGCCGCTGCCGCGCGTCGCCTGCACCCGCTTCGCGAACGTGGCCTTCAGCGACGGAAGCCTGCCGGCCGGATACTTCCAGCGCATTCGCAAGCGGCAACCGCTTGCCGGACCGAGCGACGTTCGGCGCTACTTCATCACCGAGGAGGAGGCCGGACAGCTTTGCCTTTTGACGGCCGCGCTGGCGTCCAACAAGCAGATCTTCGTGCCTCGGCTGGACCCGTCCGCCGACCTGAAGGGATTCCACGAGCTGGCGGAGATCGTACTGGAGAGTCTGGGCGTCAAGCCTCGGTGGTACGGCTCCGACGACGAGGCCCGTGCGGCCGTCCAGCGCGATCTCTCCGAGGGCTACTATCCATGCTGCTTCATCCCCTCAGACACGTCCGGCGAGAAGGGGGTGGAGGAATTCGTCGCCCCGGACGAGCGCGTGGGGGAGCGCCGCTTCAAGGCCCTGGACGTCATCGTGGAATCGCCCATGGCCGATGACGCCACGATGGTCCAGGTACTCCAGGGCCTCAGGGAAGAAGCCCGCCGTCTCGATCCGGACGCGAGCAAGGCGAGGTTTGTGGAGCTTGTCGCTCGCGCCGTCAAGCACTTCCGCCACGTCGAAACCGGCAAGAGCCTCGACGAGAAGATGTGATCGCGTCTTCCCGCCCACACGGTCGACGCGTACGGTGGCGTTCGGGCTTGATCACAGCACGAGGCCGGGATGCATCTCGGCCGTGACGCTCGTCCACATCTTGCCGACGGGCGAATCAAAGTGGTCGTGACGTGTGGCGGACTTGCAGCGTCCTTGCACCAGGACGCGGAACTCCGATGCGCTGAGGACGCTCGGCAGCGAGACCTGCACCTCCAGCCCCTCATCCGCAAGCCGTTGACGAATTCGACCTCCCACGATGTTGGTGAGCTCTCCGACCGCATCGCCGACGAGCTCCGGATCGTCCTGGACGACGTCCAAGCCGGCGAAGTTCGATGCCACCTGCGCGGCCGCCGAACGAGAGAAGCCCGCGACCACCGACCAATGGACCGCGCCCGTGACCGACAGCATGCCGAAGACGATCTCTTGGCTGCGGACCGTCTCATCCACCGGTTCGGGTGTCAGCCTCACGCCGCAGGCCTCCGAGAGGACCTGGCGAAAGGCCTTCGGCACGCATTCCCCGTGGGGAATGCCGGAAGGACCCGTCCGATCGGGAAGGCTGTCGACGATGGCCTTGAGCCCGTCACGCAGGCGATCGCGATCGACCGGTTTGATGAGAAACCCATCGACTCCTTTCTCGGCGAGTGCGGCCAAGCGGCGCTCCTTCGTGAACTCCGCCGTGATGAGGATCGCCGGCGGGCAGTCCTTGTACGTCGCGTGGAGCTTGTGCACCAGGTCGATGCCCCCCATGCGGGGCATGTTCATGTCGACGAACATGAGGTCGAGCTCGCCCGGCCGAAACTTGGCCAGCGCGTCCATGCCGTCGGTGGCCTCGGTGAAGCGGAAGGTCGCCAGGCCCGTTTCCTGCAGCTCCTTGGCGACCATTATCCGCGTGGTGCGGGAATCGTCGACAATAAGGGCGTGGAGCTGTCGAGACATGGCCGTTCCCATCCTGAGCAGGTGGCGAGAGACCGCATCGCGGTTCCAAACACGCAGGCCCCCCCGGCGAGACACGGGTCCTGGTTCAATATGAGATATGTCCCGGACGGCGTCAAATTGCCCATTTTCACAAGTTCGTGGCGCCGAGCGGCGTGGTACCTCGTTCCGTCACTCGTTGGTGGGTGGAGCGGCGTCCGCGGGCATGTTCGAGAGGGATCCTCGATCGTCGAGCTCGACCTCGGGCATGGCGGGCTGGGCGGCGGTGTACTTCGGCGGTTCGGGCTCGGGCACTGTCTTGAGCAGCCGGTGAATGATCTCCACGGAGTCCACGCCCTCCGCCTGGGCGGCGAAGTTGCAGCCGATCCGATGCCGCAGCACGGGCACGGCGACCCGGCGGACGTCCTCGATGCTGACGGCGTATCGTCCGTCCATGGCGGCGAAGGCCTTGCCGCCTAGAATCAGGCACTGTCCCGCGCGAGGGCCCGCACCCCAGTCGACCATCTGCTTGACGAAGTCCGGAGCGGTGGGGTCGCTGGGTCGGGTGGCGCGGACGAGCCGCGCGACGTATCCGATGACGTATTCGCTGACGGGAACGGCCGCCACCAGCCGCTGCATGTTCAGGATCTGTCGATCGTTGAGCACCGTCTGGAGCGGCGCGCGCGGTGCGCCGGTCGTCGAGGCGAGGATCTTCATCTCCTCAGGAAGGTCCGGGTAGTCGACCCAGATGTTGAACATGAACCGATCGAGCTGCGCCTCCGGCAGGGGATAGGTCCCTTCCTGCTCGATGGGGTTCTGCGTGGCGATCACGAAGAACGGCTCGGGGAGGGGATAGGTCGTCTGCCCGATGGAGACCTGGCGTTCCTGCATGGACTGGAGCATCGCCGCCTGCGTCTTGGGCGGGGTGCGATTGATCTCGTCGGCCAGGATGATGTTCGCGAAGACGGGCCCGCGCACGAAGCGGTACTCGCGTCGCCCCTCGGGCGTCTCGTCGATTACGTCGGTGCCCGTGATGTCCGAGGGCATCAAGTCGGGCGTGAATTGGATGCGCTTGAACGAAAGCGACGTGATCTCCGCCAGCGTCGAGACCATCAACGTCTTGGCCAGCCCCGGCACGCCCACCAGCAGACAGTGCCCGCGACTGAACACCGCCGCGAGCATCTGATCGATCACCGACTCTTGGCCGATGATCACCCGACTCAACTCGCGCAGGATGAGCTCCTTGCTGCGGGCGAACTGATCGATGTAG
>CAZKCX010000536.1:0-5290 GCA_964550865.1 uncultured Planctomycetales bacterium | reverse complement strand
CGGGGCATCGGCGACAACGTCACGATCAAGGACGTGTTGCTGAGCAATCCGTACAACGGCATCGACCTCGGCACGGAGCACCCGTCGGGCCGACACTACCTCTGCCGCGTGAACATGCACGCGCTGCGCCGCGGCGTCTACATCGACAAGTGCTTCGACGTGGGCCGCGTCGAGAGCGTCCACATCTGGCCGTTCTGGCGCATGGACGGACCCGTGCGGGAATACACCATGCAGCACGGTGAGGCGTTCATCATCGGCCGCACGGATTGGCAGTACATGACCAACTGCTTCTGCATCGGCTACAAGGTAGGCTTTCACTTCATCAAGACCGAGGCGGGCGAGGCGAACGGGGTGTTCACGAACAGCGGGTCGGACGTCGGGCCACTGGCGGTGCTGGTCGACGAGGTGCAACGGCACGCCGGGATCAGCTTCGTGAACTGCCAGATCATGGCGACCGTAAAGATTGCGGCCACGAACCACGGCCCGGTGAAGTTCACGGGGTGCGGGTTCTGGCCGTATACGGGGACGGGCTCACAGGCGATGCTCGACGGGCAGGACACGGTGGTCTTCAACGGATGCCACTTCGCCGGTTGGGACGAAGCGAAAAAGGGGGCGCCCTGCATCGCCGCGAACCACGGCAGCCTGATCGTCAACAGCTGTGACTTTCTCCAGGAGAAGGCCGAGCGGCAGATCGTGTTGGGGAAAGAGCTTCGATCGGCCGTCATCACGGCGAATCGCTTCCGCGGCGGCAAGAAGATCGAGAACCACAGTGAAGGCGAGGTGCAGATCGGCCTCAACCTCACGCGGTAGGTCCGACGTCGCCGGGCGGCGAGGCGTCAATCCGAGGGCTTGGGGGATCTCGACGGCGGACGTGACATCGGATGCCCGACGGTTCGATGTTCGACCATTTCGCCGACCCAGAGCGCGATGGCGTGTAGGAGCGCCTCCTCCTCCGGAAGCAGGGGGGAACCCTCGTCGGAACACCGCGAAGGAGCGACATAGACGCGCAGCACCCCCGCGCGCTTGCCTTCCACAACGATGCCTGCCGCATGGCTGTGCTGTGTTTTGCGGAAACCAGTCGAAAGGTAGACTTCGTTCCGTACCCTCAGCTCTGCCCACGTTCGCTCTGGGTCTTGATAGCCCGTGGGGATGACATCGACGATCGCCTGAAGTGTTTCCGCCAGAGTGAGCCGACGGCGACGAAGGCAGTCGGAGATGGCATAGAGACAGTCGAGTTCCTTGACGCGCTCGCTCAGATCGTAGGTGCGTTTTCGCAACGCGTTTTCGATCCATCGATACTCTTCGAGTTGGGCCTGAAGAGATAGAACCTCGTCGTGGGTCTCACGCAGCGCTTGGGCCAGGTCGACGGGATCAAGATCTTGGGGTTGCGGAGAAGAGGCTTCGTTTGAGGCCGCGGCATTAGGCGAGATGGACTCTTCGGGGGGGCGTACCTGCAAGACCTGAGCCCCGGTTGCGCCCCTGGAATCGAGCCACTCCGTCGAATCTCCCTCCTTGCGACCTAGCAAGGCCGTCCCGATGGGGGAAAGAACGGAGTAGTCTCCCGTCTCGGCGTTTGACTCGGACGGCAGGACGATGCGTAGAGTCCGCTCCTGCGTAGTGCCGGTCGGCAGGATCGTCACGCGAGAGTAAAGCCTCACCACGGTGGGCGGGGAGGGGCACATCTCCACCAGTTTGGCCTTGTAGAGTTCCGTCGCGAGATCCTGGAGATCGGATCGACTCGCCCCCGCAAATTGACAGGCCACCGCGAGGATTTCCGTGAGGCGACGGAATTCCTCGAAGGTGAGATAGAGCTGGCGCACCTTGGCGGTCCTTTCTTGGATGTGACCCCCTCTGGGCGTGCGTCGTGCGTCCGCACAGATCTCGTCACCACCGAACCTCGGCAACGGCTTGCCCTTGAGGGCATAACACCTGCGAAAACGGATCTGCGGGCTCCGCGCGGAGGACACCCTGGCCGAATGACAGCCCAGTGGCGGATCGCTTGGCGCTATCCCATAGAGGTTCGCGGCATCCCCTGCCTGCGGACGCCCCGACCCTCCGCTACGCCTTTTCCAACCGTGCTGCGCAGGCCTTGTACTCGCCCGTCCAGGCGATGTTGTCGAAGGCATCGTTGGTCAGCACGTTCGTCGAGGCCTCGGCGAAGTGGAAGGGCATCCAGATCGTGCCGGGCTTGACCACATCGGCCACGTCGGCCTTGACCTCGAGCCTACCGCGGCGCGTCACCACCCGAACGTCGTCCCCGTTGGTCAGCCCGATCTTGGCCGCGTCGTCGGCATGGATCATGACGAAATTGCCGGGTTGTTTCTCGTCGGAGACGGGCGACTTTCGCGTCATGTTGCCGACGTTGTAATGGTAGAGCGTTCGCCCGGTGCTGAGGATCAGTGGGTATTCCTCGTCGGGTTGTTCGGCCGGCGGACGGAATTCGATCGCCGCGAACTCGCCTAGGCCGCGCGTGAACTTGCCCTTGTGCAGGAACTTCGTGCCCGGATGGTCGCGGTCCGGACAGGGCCATTGCAGGCCCACCTTGTCGATCCGGTCGTAGCGGATGCCGTTGAAGATCGGGGCCAGGTCGGCCAGCTCGTCCCAGACCTCCTTCGGCGACGGGTAGCTCATCTGGTAGCCGAGCGCCGTCGAGACGTCGCAGAGGATCTGCCAGTCGGGGCGGGCCTCACCGGGCGGATCGACGGCCTTGCGCACCCGCTGCACGCGCCGCTCGCTGTTCGTGAACGTCCCATCCTTCTCGGCCCAACACGCAGCCGGCAATACGACGTCGGCCTGCTTGCACGTCTCGGAGAAGAAGATTTCCTGAACGACCAGGAAGTCGAGCTTCTCGAGACACTTGATGATGTGGTCGCGGTTGGGCTCGGACATGACCACATCCTCGCCCATGATGTACATGCCCTTGACCTTGTCCTCGTTCGCGCGGATGAAGAACTGCGAGATGCGTCCGCCCTCGTCGTCGGGGATCTTCACCCCCCAGGCCTTGCTGAACTTCTCCACCACCGCAGGCTCGCTGAGCTTCTGATAGCCCTGAAAGACCACGGGCATGGCGCCCATGTCGCACCCGCCCTGGACGTTGTTCTGTCCGCGGAGCGGGTTCACGCCGGTCGATTCGAAGCCCATGTGGCCGGTCAACATCGCGAGGTTGGCCAGGTTCCGCACGTTCTCCGTCCCGCAGGTGTGCTCGGTGATGCCGAGGGTGTAGAAGATGCCCGCGTGCTTGACGCCGGCGTATATGCGGGCGGCCTCCTTGATGTCCTCGGCGTCGACGCCGACGGCATCGGCCACCTCCTCCGGCGGATACTTCATGACCATCTCTTTGAGGGCCTCGTACTTCTCGGTTCGCGTTTCCACGAACTCCTTGTCCTCGAGCCCTTCGCTGATGATCGTGTGCATCATGGCGTTGACCATCATGTTGTCCGTGCCGTTGCGGAGCTGCAGGTGGATGTCCGCGTGTTGGGCCATCCACGTGCGGCGCGGGTCGCCGACGATGAGCTTGGCGCCCTTCTGAAGGGCCTTCTTCATCTCGAAGCCCATGACGGGGTGCGCTTCGGTCGGGTTCGAGCCGATGACGAAGAGCAGGTCGCAGTTCTTGATCTCGTCGATGCTGTTGGTCATGGCCCCGCTGCCGAAGGACAGTGCCAGGCCCGCGACGGTCGGCCCGTGGCAGGTGGTTGCGCACTGATCGACGTTGTTGGTGCCGAGCGCGCACCGCGTCAGCTTCTGCATGAGGTAGTTCTCTTCGTTGGTGCAACGGCAGGAGCTGATCGTGGCCAGTGCCGTCGGGCCGTACCGGTCCTTGACCTTGTTCAGCCCCTCGGCGACGGCCTGGAGCGCGGTATCCCAGTCCGTCTCGACGAGCTCGCCGTTCTGCCGAACGAGCGGGTGGGTCAGTCGATCCCCGCTGTGGACGTAGTGGTAGCCGAATTTCCCCTTGACGCAGAGATTGCCCTCGTTCGGGATGCAGCCGACCTCGCTGGTCACGCGGACGATCTCATTGGTCTTGGGATTGACGTTCAGATCCATCTGGCAGCCCACGCCGCAATACGGACACGTCGTGCGGACCTTCACCAGATCCTTGACCATGCCCTTGCCGATGGCGGCGCGATCGTACATGGCGCCCGTCGGACACGTGCTGATGCACTGGCCGCAGTTCTCGCACGTGGATTCGTTCAACGGCATGTCGAAGGCCGTGCTGACCTCCACGCCGGCCGCACGGCTCTTGAGCGTGAGGGCGTTGGCCATCACCACCTCGCTGCAGATGCGGACGCATCGCTGGCAGCGGATGCACTTGGTCGGGTCGTAGGCGATGCCCTTGTGGCCTCTCGTGTAGTTGGGCTGCGCCGGCGGCGGCTGGAACACGCCGAACTTCGCTTCGTCCGCGCCGTACTCGTACGCGTACTCCATCAGCATGCACTCGCCGTTCTTCTCGCAGGTGGTGCAACTGACGCGGTGTTCGGCCAGGAGGAAGTCGAGGATGTCCTTGCGGATCTGCCGGACCTGCTCGGTCTGGGTCCGCACGACCATGTCTTGCTGGACCTTCGTCGTGCAGGAGGTCGGAAGACCTCGCATGCCCTCCACCTCGACGATGCACATCCGGCAGGCGCCGATGGGCTCGATGCGAGGATCATGACACAAGTTGGGGATCTCGATGCCCGCTGCCTGGGCTGCCTCGAGAATCGTCTGTCCCGCTTGGGCTTCGACCTCGCGATCGTCGATCGTCAAGGTCACCTTCTGCACCGCTGCCATAGATCTTGCCTCCTTGGCTCGGCCAGACTTCGCAAGCAAATCCTACCTTCATCAAACAGCCGGATTCTCTTGGCGCATCCCTCCCCGTCGAGCAGAGACCCGACCGTGAAGGAGCGTTGCTGTTCGCTCTTGTGGTGACACGCCGTGTGCTTTGGGCATACCTTCGCAGCGCCGGGCCGGTTCGCACGGCGTAGCCTTGGCGAAGCCGGGTCCTCGAGCCGGCGAACTCGCGGCATCCCTGCAGACCGGACTGAGGACAGGCCGGCTCTGCAGACATCCGACGACCGCTCGCCTCAGCTTGCCACCTTGGCAACGCCGATGCCTTCCGATTCCTTGACGACCGCGCTGACGGGGCACACCGAATAGCAGCTTCCGCACTGAATGCAGATGTCCTGATCGATAACGTGCGGCTGCTTCTTCTCCCCCGTGATGGCGTCCACGGGGCAGGCCTTCGCGCAGCTCATGCAGCCGATGCACGTGGCCTCGTCGATGTGATAGCCGGTGATCAAGGCCTCGCACACGC
>CAZKCX010000535.1:0-5291 GCA_964550865.1 uncultured Planctomycetales bacterium | reverse complement strand
GCGACATGTTTAGTTTATTTCTGTACGACTCCTTGCCTTCGGAGGGGCCCGCCTCCCTGGCCTGCATCGCGGCAACCAGCGCTGCTACGAAGACAAACAATGTGGAGACGAGATGAACCCCGGCGGCACGAAGGTAGGGGAGCATCACGGTCTCCGTCGCGAGCGCCAGCCCGGCCGGAACCCAAATCCAGAACGCCGCCCAGCACAAGACAGACTCCGTCCCCCGGGCTTGCCCGGACTCACGACGAAGCACGATGAGGCAGAGGGGCAGCAGCAACAGCGGGTAGTAGTGCGTCCACACGATCGGGCTCGCAAGCAATCCGATGATCACGAAGAGGCTGTACTCGAGTGCGGCTCGCTGAGGGGATGTTCGAACAAGCGGGTGGCGAGCCACCACCGAGCCGGCGATCGCGATGACCGATACGAAGACGACGTACATCGCCTGAGGCACCTGGGGAGGACAATTCGCAATCGTCACGCGAAACGGTCTGCTGTCTCTGCCCGCATCCGTCTGGGTCAGCAGACGCCGAAGGACGATCGCCAGGGACTGGTTGTGATAGCGACCAATGCGCGTCCGCTCCGAGGCGATCACCGAGAGGGGGGTATAGCGGCGACTGACGTTCGCATAGTAGGCGCGATGCGCGGCGAGCCAGGGCTTGGCGCCCATGACGGCCATGGGAAGCACGACGCCGAACAGGACGGCGAAGCCGATCGTGCTCACTAGCGCCTTGCCCTGCCGCTTGATCACCAACCATACGAGCATCACCGCCAGGAAGGGTTTCACCACAAGCATCAGCCCCAGAACCGGCCCCGTCCAGCGGAGCCGTCTCGTCAGCAGGCCGTGCAGGGCAAGCACGAGCCCGAATCCGAGCAGAAGCGACAACTGCCCCAGGACCAGGCAGGCGTGAATGTAGGGCAGAAGGATGAGGACGGGGGCCAAGAGCACGATTGTCGGGAGGGGCGGCGACGGTCGTGCGATGCGCCGGTAGATCAGCAGCAGTGTCCCCGCCGGCGCGGCGACGGACAGCAGCGTCATCAAACCGGCCGCGAGCCAGCAAGGAAGCAGCGCCATCGGTAGCGTGATGAGGGTGAAGGCGGGTAGATAGTTGCGGGCGGTGGTAACCTCCCCTGTGTCGAGGAGGTGGCGTGAGGCGGACCAGAAGGCGGCGAAATCGCTGGTCCCGACGTCCGGGTCGTGCGGGGCGCGGGCGCGGTAGCCCGCGACGACCACCATCGCGAGGACGTAGAAGACCGCGACGGCGACGGCGAGCCGCCACGCCGCACGCGGCGTCGCCAGACGTGTGGCTCGCTTGCCTCCCCGCTCGGCGTGTGAAGACGCGGTTTCCTCCATGTTCTCGCGCATGCCTCCGCCCACGATCGCCTACGCTGCTTCCATCAAAGCCTGAACATTGCGTCGCAAAGAACCCCCATCGGGGCGGCCCATGGCTTCAGCCGTGGGGGAGGCGACTCTTGGGTGGAATTCGTGTCCCCCATCTCTGCCTCGGTCACGCTCGGCACAAATGAAGAGGTGAGCCACCCAAGTTTCGCCAACTGTCCAAACCTCATTGCAGGTGGCCTAATCCGCCACCTCGCCCATGGCGGATTCGTACACGTCGTAGTCCGCCTTGCCGAACAGGACAAACCGAACCTCTTCGAGCCTTGGGTGCTGCCGCAGGAAGTCCGCCGCGGCGCGGATCGCGATGTCCGCCGCCTGGTCGATTGGGTAGCCGTACACGCCGCAACTGATGGCCGGGAACGCGATCGTCTTGACGTCGTTGTCGACGGCCAGCTGCAATGCATTGCGGTAGCAGGATTCGAGGAGTTGTGGTTCGTTCTTCTCTCCACCACGATAGACGGGGCCTACGGTATGGACGACGTGTTTGGCAGGCAGTTGATATCCTTTGGTAATCCTCGCCTCGCCCGTGGGGCAGCCGCCGAGGGTCTTGCATTCCTCGACAAGTTCGGGCCCCGCCGCCCGGTGGATCGCCCCGTCGACGCCGCCGCCGCCGAGCAGCGAGGAATTCGCCGCGTTGACAATGGCGTCCACGTCCTGCTTCGTGATATCGCCTTGTACCAACTTCATCCGGTCCTTGACGGTGCCCGCCATGTCGCACCTCCTTCGGGTGGTCGAGAGAGGGGTTCGGTCGGGATCATCGTGCGGGAAAGCCGCGGGGTTGTCCAGATCCCGTCGGCGACGGACGCAGCCCTTCGAACACGACACGAACCGGACCGCCCCGACTATCGGCGCCCCCCGCGCAGCAGGCCGAAGACCGGCGAGAGCCTCTCGGCGAGGATGCCCTTCTCCGCGTCGTCGAACATCCCTCGCGTGCCCAAGGCGAAGAGCCAAAGGGCAACCAGGGCCGGTACCATGAGATACCACTTCAGCACGAGGACCGCCGGTGCGAAGATGAGGACGTAACTGCCCAGGTCAACCGGACGACGCGCCGCCCGAAGCAGGACCAGGCACACCAGAAGGGCGATCACCAGCGCAAACGCGCCCGTCCACGCCGCCGAACCCGTACCCGACGTCGCCCCACAGACCACCCAGGGTCGCAAGGCGAAGCCGATCCGGAGGATCGTCTCGTTGCAGCGGCCGTGTAACGCCAATTCGCGAACGAGCACCACGCCGAGGAAGGCGTTGCTCGCCAGGCCGACCGTCCAAGGCCAGAAGAGGAACCGGGTCTTCTCGATCAGCGTGAAGTGAATGGAGAGAAACGACAGGCTCCCGGCGATCGAGAAGGTCAGCAGGAGGACGGGGATCAGGTCTGCCCCCTGGCGATAGCGGGGATCGAACAACAGCACGATCGGTCCGCGCAGGAGCACGAGCACCGCGCAGCCGGTCAGCAGCGCGAGCGCGCACGCCTTGAACGAAACGGAGAGCATCCGCTCGGCCGGCCGGGGGCCCTGGGCTTCCCACGTCTTGGTCACCGATGTCATGACGACGATGGCAACGGCCGCGGCGGCAACAACGACGTACTGCGTGACGGTGCGCATCGCCCCGAAGACGGCCGCGGCGTCTCCTCCGTGGACTCGGTTGAGATACCAGAAGGGGTAGTTCTGCAGGCCTTGCCACATGACGGCCGCCATCGCCGCCCACAGGCTGAAGGCCAGGATCTTACGATAGAACGGCTCGGCATCGAGCGGTACGTCCTGATCCGTGCGCATCGCAAGGTGCAGGCAGGCCGGTAATGCGAAGCACGCCAGGGCGATCCAAAGGCTCATCATGTAGCAGGCGATCACCGCGGTGGCCGTCCGATGGCCCAGGATCACCGATAGAATGGCCAATACGGTGAAGACGACGCCGTGCGTCAGCTCCATGAGGCTGAGCGCACGGAACATCCGCAGGCCCTTCAAGACGCTCAGCGCCAGGAAGTACACGATCAGTGTGAAGGTCGCGTACACGACGTTCATCATCAGACCCACGGACCGGAGGTAGGCGACCCGCGTCAGCTCCGGCTTGAGCGAGACCGACTGGAACAGGAGAGGGCCGAGATCGCGGTTGACGGCCATGAGGAGCGCGCAGGTGATCGCGGCCACCCCGACGACCAGCGGAATGACGCGCGCGAGAAACGCCCGCAACATGTGCCGCGTCTCGTAGGCGGGCGTGTAGCGTGTGACGCCTTCGTACAGGCCCAGGCTGCAGAGCGGGTTGAGCAGATTGATGACCACCAGGGCGAGGGCGAACAATCCAAACTCGACCTGGCTGTACATCAGCCAGGTCAAGAGGATGTTCCGCCCCAGGCCGATCAACCGGAAGAGGGCGGTGGCGGGGAGATAGACCGTCAGCGCTTGAGAGATCGTCTCGCTACGAAACAACCTCGCTTCCGCTACGGCGACCGGAATCGTCTCTCCTGAGTCGTCCATGCCTTACAACGCGAGGGGATACCATTGCGGCCACCGACGACGGCATGGCCGTTTGCAGCGCAATCACAGCAGGCGCCACCGCGAGAGAACGCACCGCATCCGCAACGGCCGATGCCACCTCCGGCACTCCCGAAGGGTGGACCACGCCCGCGTATCCTATCGACCTGAAGTCCTACGCACCATGAGGGATGTCTGGTTGTCTCGATTCCCCCAACCAGCTCGAAGGCTCAATGGTCCGGCCAGTGGAACGGATCGTCGCTCCAGACCATCGCCAGGCTTGCGTGCCCGTGGGCCCCGTGCTGCTTCAGACCCCGCTTCGTCGATCCGTGGAAGAACATCAACGCCTTGCCGACCTCGGGCTGACCGCGCAGGTCGAGCACGAAGCCGGCCGTCAGTCGGCCGTTCGCCCATGGCCACCGGTGCTGGCCGAGCGTGATTAGCCCGCCGACGTCCCGCCAAGAGCGAAGGTCCTTCGATCGCTTCATGCCGATGCCGTTCTTGGGTGAATGAAAGAGAACGTATTCGTCCCCGTCGATGAGGACACAGGCGTTCTCGCCGGCGTTGACGCGTCCGAAGTACGTCCACGTCTTAAGATCGCGGGACCACGAGATGCTCGCGCCCCGCTGCTTATAGAAGCACCACCATTTGCCGGGCTCGTCCTTGTCCTCGACCAGGTAGGGGTCGATCATGCGGCCCATCTTGGCGCGCGGCACG
Organism: uncultured Planctomycetales bacterium; assembly: GCA_964550865.1. Lineage (GTDB taxonomy): Bacteria > Planctomycetota > Phycisphaerae > UBA1845 > JAFGLZ01 > JAFGLZ01. Next base: position 713 of record CAZKCX010000535.1, on the reverse strand, counting down.
TCCGGTCCCTTCACGCGGAGCAGCTCGGGCTCGGACCATCGCTCCAGGTCTCTGCTTCGCAGGATCCAGATGCGGGAGTCCTTCGTGCCAAACGTCTCCCGGTTGGGCGTCGGATAGGTCTGGAGACAGAGGACCCACTCGTTGCCGAAGCGGATGACGTTGCCCGGGCTGGCGAAGTTCAGGTTCTGATCGCGCGGCGTCAGGATCCGCGGCGGAGTCCAGTCGCGTAGGTTCTCGCTCTTGCTGGCGGCCGTGTAGACGTAGTAGCGGTCGTCCTGCTCCCGGCGGTGGAGCGTGAAGTAGAGGCGGAAGACGCCCTCGTGATAGATCACCGCCGGATCGCGGTACGCAGTCGTTGCATCACCGCGAAAGATGATGGGCGATCGGATGGCGCCGAAGTCGATCTTGCCGCAGTTGCTCGGCTTGTTTCGCTTTGCTTGTGCAGGACCTCCAAGGCAAACCGAGGCTGCACCAGCTGTCAGGCGCTGGAGAAACCGACGACGATCGGCACGCGGGCATGCGGGCCGGTCGGCGTGAGATCGGTTCGGTTTGCTCATGGGCGTCGTCCCTTCCCCTTGGCCGTGCTCTGGCGATTCCATCCGGGCTATGTCCCAGGTCTGTCCCAGTACCGAGTTTCACAAGTCGTGCGACTATGGACAAGACCGCACCCGCTACTATCGCTGCCCGAGCCGCGGCATTCATGCCGCGCGGCC
>CAZKCX010000534.1:0-5381 GCA_964550865.1 uncultured Planctomycetales bacterium | reverse complement strand
GCGCTCGATGCGGCACACCGCGGGAACCGTCGGCAGCGCCACGAGGACCGTCACGGCCGCCGCGACCGTCGCGAGCCCCACCGTCTTGCCGAGCAGAACGAGCTGTCGAGAGGTCAGCCACCAGCGGCCTTTCGGGGCGGGCCCCGTCGCGACGTCCACGACCAACGCGAGCAACGGCACGACGATCGCCGCGATCCAGATCGCCGCGCCGCCCCACCGCCAACACCGTTCGGCCCACCGCATCCACGCTCCCAGCGTCTCGGGTCACCGCAAGAGGATCTCGCGCGCGTGCTTGATGGCGTTCGGCATGACGCGGGCCACCTCGGCCAGGTCGACCTTCACGCCGGGCGGCTTCTCGACGCCCAGCTCCTCGGCGACGGACGCCCGCACCGGCACGTTGCGCGAATCGCTCTCGGCCAGGAGCCGCTCGACCTCCGCCGAGGCCAGGAAATCGACCACCTCTCGCGCCTTGGCCGGATGCCGACACCCCTTGAGGATGCATACCGTGTTCGGAATCCACAGCGTGCCCTGCCCCTCGGCCATGCTCGGGTAGACCAAGTCGATCGGCAGCCCCTGCCTCTGCGCGACCCATACGTCGTCCGTGTCCGTCATGCAGAGCAGTGCCTCGCCGCGACCGACCATCCGAACGGCCGAGGCGTTGCCGTCGGCCATCTTCACGCCGCCCTTCTCGAGCCGCTTGAGGAAGTCGATGGCCTTTTCCTCGCCCCACAACACGAACATGCTCGCGACGTGGCCGCGCGTGGTGCCGAACTGCGGATTCGCCATCGCCAGCTTGCCCGCCCACTTGGCGTCGGCGAGATCGATCCACCGCTTGGGCGCGTCGTCGCGCTTGAGCTTCTCACTATGGAAGGCGACCACGCGTCCCCGCATCCCGAAGCCCGTCCAGCGGTTCTTCGGGTCCTTGTAATGAGCAGGGATGTCGTCGGCCGTCTTCGGCGCGTAGGGCTCGAGCAGGCCCTGCTCGGCCAGCCGGATCGTGTTGAAGACCTCGCTCGACCAGAACACATCGCCGCGGGGACTGCCGGCCTCGGCCTCGATCTTCCGCACCAGGCCGGTCGTCTTGCCGGCTTCCGTGTCGAACTGCGGCACGGCCTCGATGCCCACCTGTTCCTTCATCTGGGCGAGGACGAGCCGGGCGAAGTCCTCGTCCGCGCTGCAGTAGACCACGGGCTGATCCTCGCCTCCGCCGCAGCCGGAGACGACCCCCATCACGAATCCCACCGCCACCGTCCGTACACAGCGACGTCGCGTGTGCATGTGTCCTCCTCGTGCGCTCGGGGTTCTCGCGTTACTTCTTGGGTTCGGGTTTGGGTTGGCCGATCCCTTCCTGCACCTTGCCGAAGTACTCCCGCAAGGGTCGATGGTATTGCCGGGGCACGCGATCCCGGTCGATGGCCTCGGTGGCCTCCCGCGCCGCCGCCTTTGCCACCTCGGCCGCCTCCTCGCGGGCCTCGCCCTTGAGCTGCTCGCCGTCGATGAACATCCGTCCGATCACCGCGCCGGGGGATTGCTTGCCCGTCACGCGTTCGGACTTGAGGTTCCTCTTCGTCTCCTCCCGCGGGGCGATATTGCCCCGGCCCTGCCCGAGCTTGCCCATCCCGCTGCCTTGACCGCCTTGACCAGGGCTTTGACCTGGCCCTTGGCATAGGCCGCTCTTGCAATCGTTCAGACCGGCGACGGTCGCCTCGAGCTCCATCATCTCCTGCTCGAGCATCTCCATCTCGCTGAGCTGCTCGGCGGCGTCACTGAGCCCCGCCATGGCCTCGCCGGACTCGGTATCGCCCGATCCTTGCATGCCCGCGGCGGCCGCGGCCAGACTGCCGGCGAGCCCCTTGCACTTCGAGCACGCGCCCTTGCTCTTGGCGATTTGCTTCATGAGCTTCTTGACCTGCTCCTTGCTGAGCCCCTTCTTCTCCAGGCTCTTCTTCATGGATTCCAGGTCGCGCTTGGAGAGGTTCTCCAGCAGATCCTGCCTCTCCTTCTTGCTCAGCCCAGCCCGCTTCAGGTCGTCTTCGAGCCGCTTCTGATTCGCCAGGGCATCCATCTCTTTCGCCAGCTTGGCGAGCTGCTGCTGCATGGACTGGACCTGCGCCTTGTTGTCGGCCGACTGGGCCTTGGCGAGATCCTCCTTGAGCTTCTCGATCGCCCTCGTCGCGGCCTGAAAATCGCCCTGGGCGAGCGATTTCCGAAGCTCGGCGACGGGCGATTCCGATCGCTGCTCCTGGCGGAGCCTCCGCATCATCTTCTTGAACTCGTCCAGCTCGTCGTACTGCGCGGATTCTTGCCGCTGCTTGAGACGCTCGGAAAGCTCTTCGATCTTCTTGGCGGCCTCGCGGCGGAGCTTGTCCGGCTCCATGGCCATGTTCGGCTCCATCTCGGCCAGGGCGTCGAGCTCTTTCAACTCCTTGAGGACGTCCTCATCCCTGCTGATCTGCTTGAGCTGCTCGGTCACCTGTTGGACGGCCGCCTGCGTGGTCTCCAGCTTCTGCCTCTTCTCCTCCTCCTGGCGTTGCCTGGCGAGCAGACCCATCAGGTCGTACGACGGCATCAACCACAGGAGAAGCAGCGCCGCAAGCACCGTACACCCCGCCCAGTGGAACGATTGCGGATAGCGGACCGGCAGGTGCCGGCGAACCGTGATCCGCCCGGCGGCCCGGGCGGCGTCGGCGCAGACCGAACGGGCAAACGGATCGTCGCTCCCCGCGCAATACAAGCCGGTCGTCACGCGCTCCCGCAGACCGACGGCCTCGTCCAGCGCCAGCGCGGCTCCCATCCGGTCCTCATGCGAGACGATCAGCCAGAGGAGCGAGCCGACTATGGCGGCCACGGCCCAGGCGAGCGCGGCAACGGGGAGATTCGTGCCGAGGTGCGTCAACCGATCGACGATCACCGTCAGCGCGAAACCGCCCGCGCCGATCGTGGCCATCCAACCGAGTTGGCGGAGCCAGCGATTGAGCCAAAGCCGCCGACGGGCTCGTATGACTTGTCGCTCCAGGTCGTTGGCGCTCATGGGCGGGCCTCCAAGGAGGGAAGATCCGGAATGCCCTGATTCTACGATGCACGACCGGCTTCTGGCAACGTCGAGGGACGCGAGGGCACTCTTTCCCTTATACCTTCTTCCGGCGATACCGGTTCACGGCCGATGCGGCGAGCTTGCCGAGGGACTCGGTATAGTGCTCCAGGCTCCCCAGCTGTCCGGCCCGGGGAAGGCACACGATATCAAACCCCGACGGGAGCGCATGCTGCTGGAGCCGGAACGCCTCGCGAATCAACCGCTTCACGCGGTTGCGCCGGACGGCGTTGCCGAACTTCCGCCCCACAGGGATGCCCAGGCGCGGGTGCTCGAGGTCGTTTGGGGCGACGTAGACGACCAGGTACCTGTCGGCCACGCTACATCGCGTCTGAAACACGCGCGCAAAGTCCCTCTGTTTGTACAGACGCTTGGACTTGCCGAATGTTACGCGCTGGGTCATGGAAGGCATTGTATTCTTCGCAACCGAAGCCCGACAGCGCCAGTGGTGCGGATCGAACCGGCGCGGCGTCGGAGGCCTTGTTCGATCGCAGGCCTTCCTCCGTCTCGTAGAATGCGTTTGGGTCGTACGTCGTCGTGATCCACTCGCGGCTCGGCACGAATTGCTCGGCGAGCCAATCCATGGCCGGCGTCACCTGTCGATAGTGGCCGAAGCTGGGAGCGAGCTCCTCGAGGGCCTCCTCACGGGGATGGCCCAACACGGTCATCCGCCAGATGGCCGCCGCCGCGCCGGTTCGATCCGCGCCGCCCTGGCAGTGCATGAGGATGGGGTGCTCAGCGCTTTGCACCGCCTCGAAGAGGGCGAGCAGCGTGTCGGGGTGCGGCGGACGCTTCGCGCTCATGCGGACGTCGACCATCGCCACGCCGAGCTCGTCGAGCGTCCGCGCTTCGGCCTGGTACCACGCCTCGTCGGCGTTCTCCCCGCGCAGGTTGATGACCGTGCGAATGCCATACGCAGGAACGATCGAGCGGAGGAACTCCGGATCGGGCTGACGCGAACGATAGGCCCGCCCGGATTCGATGACGTGAAAGTTGTGCCCGGCGAGCCAGTGAAGCGGCCCGGGAAAGGCGATGCCGCATCCGGACAGAGAGGTCGCCAGGACGAACCAGGCCCCGAATCGACAGGGGTTCGATAAAGGGACAAAACAACTTCTAAAATCCACTATATTCTTCCCTTGCTTACGCACGTCCGTGGTTCCCGCTCCCGCCGGCGAGGCCCTCCACGGGACCGATATTGTACGCCCTCACCGGCGGCCAAGGCCAGACCGGAACCGCCGGAACGAAGAATCGCAAAAGTGGAGTGCGCATAAAAGCTTTTCTAAAAGGCAGTTGTGATAAGACATGGGCTTCAGAACCTCTCGTCCACCTCCCCTGAAAAAAGGTTCTTCCGACCGTCTGCGAATGGGGTGGATTTTCTCCGCCCGGCCCTTGGCCGGGGCGGACACGCCCCGTAGAATACGAAGTGAGGAGCTACTAACCACATCTGATGCATGACGTGCTGCAGGCTCTTCCGAGCACCATTTCAGATGAGGTAGTCCTGGGAACCGATCGGGTGGTTCCCCCAGAAGAGGCACATTTCGGTCGTGCGACTCTGGCGTTGAACGTCGACACATTTCGGCATGATGGGGAGGTACACATGGGGACGCAACGGATTCGTCGTGGTGGTGGTGCAAGGGGGTTCACCCTCATCGAGCTGCTCGTCGTGGTGGCAATCATTGCCCTGCTGATCTCGATCTTGCTGCCCTCGCTGAGCAAGGCCCGTGCGCAGGCGCGCTCCACATTGTGCATGTCACGCATCGGCCAATTGGCCAAGGGCGTGCTCATATACGCCGATGATTATGATGAGACGCCGCCCTTCATCGGGACCGGCCACAAGGACATCGACGAAGACGAGGAGTATCCTCATCTCGGAAGCAACCCGGTGCCAACGATGCAAGGGCTTGCGAAGTACGAGAGCTGGGCGTTCCCGGGCGATTGGTACATGGCCCCATACAATGCATGGTACAACGAGGACTGGGGCACGTTGATCAATCAGGGCCTGACGCTCCGTGACGGGAATTTGTTCCCCTACACGCGCTTCGAAACGCTCTACCGCTGTCCGGAGTTCGAGCGGCTCCCGATCGGGCAGCAGGGCCGGAACGCCGCGAAGAAGGTCCAAAACCTGTTCAACTACACGCGCTCCATCCTGGGACGCAAGATGCTCTCGACCATTGTGAACGACCCCGGCCCGCCCAAGGACGAGCTCGAGCCCGGGCCGATCATGAAGGTCAGCGCCGTCTACTCTCCGGCGGCGATGATCATGATGCTCGACGAACAGTGGGACTTCCAC
>CAZKCX010000533.1:0-5387 GCA_964550865.1 uncultured Planctomycetales bacterium | reverse complement strand
CGATCTGCTCGTTCGGCCCGGCGGGCTGATTCTCGCGCACAACACGTCGAACCTCGGCAGCGCCATGGAGCGGTTCCTGGATGCGATCACCTCGAAGCCGGCACTGGAGACGATCTTCGTCCACCGGCACGACCAGGGCATCAGCGTCTCGCTGAAGAAACGCTGAGCAGCTTGCAGGCATTGCTGGGTCGTGGCGCACTTCTGCTTCATGTGGCCCAGCCGCCCTCGGCTGGGAAGCTTGACGGCTCACGGCCGGGCTTTTCACGGCGAAGCGTAGCGAAGCCTGGAGGCGGCCGTGCCACAGTGTCTGGGCATTGTTCGATACAGCCGTCTCTGAGGACACAGCCGCCTACACGATGGAGGCGCCCCCCGTGCCGAACGAGGAGATGGAGCGCGGCTTCGGCCTGTCGACGGCGACCTACACCGTCGTCGCCAGCATGGTGGGCGTCGGCATCCTGACGACGTCCGGGTACACGATCAAGGACACCGGAAGCCACACCGTCCTGCTGGCCCTCTGGCTCGTGGGGGGCCTGCTGGCGATGTCCGGTGCGCTGACCGTCGCGGAGCTCGCCGCGGCGATGCCTTATGCCGGCGGCGAGTACGTCTTCATCCGAGAGACCTACGGCAAGCCGCCGGCGTTCCTGTACGGGTGGATCTCCTTCCTGATCGGCTTCTCGGCGCCGGCCGCCATCGCCTCCCATGCGGCCGCGAGCTATCTCGTGGGTCCCTGGCTCGATACGGACGATGCCGACTCCTACCTCGTGATCCACAGCCTGGCGGTACTGTTGATCGTCGCACTGACGTTGTTCCATCTCCGGGGTCGCCGCGTCAGCTCGTGGGTCCAAGACCTCAGCACCCTCCTGAAGGTGGGTCTCCTGGTGGCGTTCGTGATCGCCGGCTTTGTGTGGGGGCGGGGAGACCTCGGACACCTCTCGTCGAACACCCACACCGGTGGCCTGCGTTGGAGCGTGCTGGCCATCTCGCTGGTCTACGTGATGTACGGCTACACGGGATGGAACGCCGCCACGTATATCGCCGGAGAGATCCGCGATCCGGATCGCAACCTCCCGCGCTCGCTCCTGCTCGGATGCGGCGGCGTCGTCGTGCTCTATCTCGTGATCAACCTGCTCTACGCCTATGCCCTGCCCACCGAAGAGGTCGTCGCGATGTCCTACCATCAGGTCGAACCGATCGCGGCCGTCGCGGCGGAGCGGCTGTTCGGCCCGTGGATCTCCGCCATTCTATCCGTGGCCATCGGCGTGGGCCTGCTGGCGACCGCGAGCGCGTTCGTGATGATCGGACCCCGCGTCTACTTCGCGATGGCCCGTGACGGCCTGTTCCCCTCGATGGCCGGCACGCTAAGCCCCAAGACGGGCACGCCCAACAACGCGACGCTCGCCCAGGCGGCCGGCACGTTGGCGCTGCTGTTCACCGGCACATTCAAGGACATCCTCACCTACGCGGGCATCGGCCTGTCGATCTCCGCGTTCTTCGTGATCCTGTCGGTGTTCGTGCTCCGCATATGGAGGCCCGATATGCCGCGACCGTTCAAGACGCCGGGCTACCCCGTCGTGCCGCTGGTGTTCTTGGCGTGCGTGCTGTGGATGATCGTGTTCGCGTTTCAGAACCAACCGCTGTGGTCGACGATCAGTATCGCCTCAATTCTGGCCGGCGTCCCGGTGTACTACGTCTGGCAAGCCGTGCAGCGAGGGCGGGAGACGCGCGGGAACGCCCGCTGAAGGATCATGCGCTCCCCTTCTTCCCGGCCAGCGCCTGCTCCTGGCTCCACACGCCGGGGATCTTCGTGTTGCAGTCCGGACACGTGCCGTCGGTGATCCGGTTCTTGCGGATCATGAAGCCCCGCCGCTGGATGAGCGGCTTCCCGCACGAGTGGCAGAACGTATTCTCGCCCTCGTTCCAGGGCACATTGCCGACGTAGGCGTAGCGGACGCCCGCGTCCATCGCGATCTTGCGGGCCCGCTCGACGGTGTTCACCGGCGTGCGGGGCAGGTTCTTGACGCGGTACGTGGGATGGAACCGCGTGAAGTGCATCGGGACATCCGGGCCGAGGTGCTTGCCGACCCACTTCGCCATCTTGCGGATCTCCTCGCGCGAATCGTTGAGCGTCGGCAGGATGAGAATGACCAGCTCCATCCAGATGCCCGTCGAGGCGAGGACCTGGAGGGCGTCGAGCACCGGCGCGAGCTTGGCCGCGCACATCTTCTTGTAGAAGTCCTCCGTGAAGGCCTTCAGGTCGATCTTGATGCCGGTCAGGTGCTCGCACAATTGCCGCAGCGGCTTCTCGAGCATGTAGCCGTTCGTGATCGAGACGCTGCCGATTCCCTGCTCTCGCGCGAGGGCGGCCGTGTCGTGCATGTACTCGTAGAAGACCGTCGGTTCGCTGTACGTATACGCGATGGTGTGGCAGTCGTACCGCGACGCACTCGCCTTGACCTTGCCCACCAGCTCCGCGGGCGTGATGGCCCGGCTCGGCACCTGCTCCGGTCGGAACTGGCTGATCTCCCAGTTCTGGCAGAACTTGCACTCCATGTTGCAGCCGGCGGTCGCGATGCTGGCCGCCGTCGTCCCGGGCAGATAGTGGAACAACGGCTTCTTCTCGATCGGGTCGATGTTCAGCGAACACAGCGCCCCGTAGACGAGCGTCTGGTAGACGCCGTCGCGGTTCTCGCGAACCCCGCAGTAGCCGCGCTCGACGTCGGCCACGCGGCACTCGCGCGGGCAGAGCTTGCAGAGCACCTTCTTGTCCTTGAGCTTCTCGTAGAACATCGCCTCGTGACGGACCACGCCGGGCAGCTTCGGACCTGCCAGCTTGACCTTCGAGGCGGAGGCGTCGTCCTGCGCGAGGACAAACGCAGGCCCGCCGAGGACCGCACAGCCCGCGCACGCGGCATGACGCAACAACTCGCGCCGCGTCGTTTCGTCCAATGATGAAGTCGGGAAATCCAACGATGTACTCCCTTGGCTCGCCCCGGAGAATCACAGCTCGATACGATCGATCTTGGCCGCGTCGGCGATGCCGAGCCCCTGCTCGGCGGCGTTGAGGACATGCGTGATCGGCCGCTCGTCCTTCGGCAGCGTTTTCATGCCCTTCTCGACGCGCTCGGTGTTGATGATATCCGCACACGTCCGGTCGATCGCCACCGGGTCGCGCCCCACCAGCAACCCGGCGTACTTCCAGGTGAACGCGGGATGCCGACCGGGCCCCGCATGGTACTGGGCCTCGATCGCGTCCATGACGGCCAAGCGAAGCCTCGACGCGATATGCGGATGCTTGACGACGTCGGCCACGAACGGCGTGCAGTTGTTGTCGTGGTATTTGTTGGGGTTGTGGATCGCCCCGTAGAAGTTCTTGAGCGATCCGCTCACGCCCGCGAGATCGTGGTGCTTGAGCACGCCCGCGCTGATCAGCGCCGTTACGCCCCGCGTGACGATCTTGCTGAAGCAGCTTCCGATCTCTCCGCTCGTCTCGATCGTCCGCTCGTAGCCGCTGCCCATCGAGTCGGGGCCGGCATCGGTCCCGTAGCAGCGGACGCCCGCGCCGGTCTTTCGAATCGTGTATCCCGCCGCGTCCAGCTCGGCGTCGAATCGATCCCAGAGGACGATGTTCTCGGCCGGCACGCCCGCCTTCTGGACCCCGGCGGCGATGGCATACGCAACGGCCGGGCTGGTAGATCGGCCCAGCGTGTTCACCTTGATGCCGACGACGTCCTTCGGGCGGAACAGCGCGGCCCACGCCCGTTTGGCGTCGGCCTTGCCGGTCAGCTTGATCACGCCGGCGTCGAGCATCTTGACGAGCAGTTCGTGGTGCTCCTTCGGATGGCCTTGCGCAAGCTTCGCATCCCGGCCGACGACGACGCGGGCGCGGTCCCCGACCTTCCGCGGCAGCGGCGCGCCGCCGCTCCGGTTGCATCCCAAGAGCGCACCGGCCGCCAGGGCAGCCGAGGGGAGTTGACGAACGAACTGACGGCGCGTGGTTCGCGAGCCGCTACGCGGCTTGCAGCCACCTCTGGTCAGTTGCATGTTCTTGCCGTTTGTGGTCCAGCCGCCCTCGGCTGGGGTGCCCGGTGAAACACGGCCGGGGGCGGCCGTGCCACACAGGCCAAGCCGTGTTCGAAGCAGGTTATTGCGCGGCATGGGACCCCTCGCGCTCGCCGAATACCTCCGCCGTGAAGACCTCGAACCGCGTGCCGGACTTCTTCCACGCGTCGGCCGATAGCCCCGCCTTGAGGCTCAGGCGGCTGAGAAACGTCTCGAGGTCCCAACCCGTCTCGGTGGCCACCTGCGGCAAGAAGACGGAGCGACGCAGCCCGCGGCTCAAGATCACGCCGTGCCGCCCGAGCTGGATCTCACTGGGAGACTTCACGGCCTTCGGCGGACTCAACACGCTGATCTCGATCGCGATGTCCTTCATCTCCTCGGCCGTAACCGGATTTCCGGAGAAGCGATAGTCTCGCGTGGCGGCGTTGACGGCGTTCCCGGCAACGCTCTGGGCCAGCGCCTCGCGCGGAAGGATGTGCCCGATGCAACCTCGGAGCCTGCCGTGGTTCCGCAGCGTCACGAACGCCCCGCCCTTCTGCTTGAGCCGATCTGTGACCGTGTAGCTCGACGAGAATGGGTCGACGCGCTTCTTGCCCGACAGCGCGGCGAGCGCCGAATCGCGGGCGATCCGAAGCAAGACCCTTCGCTCCTCCGGCGCGAGCGAGCCGGCGGGCGGGGGCTGCTTGGCCGACGACTGCTCGGCCTTCGGCTTGTCGCTCGTCTTGACGAACCCGATGGCCATGTAGCTCACGGAATGGTTGTAGTCGCCCGTCATGCGGCCGGAGGTGTCATAGGCCAGACGAACGCCCTTGTACGTACCGGCCCGATTCAGTGTCTGGATCATGAGCGTGATGGGCGCCCGCCCGCAGACGGTCTGGGGTCTGCGGTGCTCCGGCGATCGGCCCACGCCGTTCTCGTCGAGCTGCTTCAGAAAGCCGTCGGCGTCCAGGGCCATGATCTTCTCGGCCGCGCTGAAGTCGATCCGCTTTAGGTTCTCAGGGATGTCCTCGGTGAAGGGCATGAAGAGGAAACCGCGGCCGAAGTGTGTGAAGTCGCTGCTCGCGACAAGAACGGTGTTCTCATCGACGAGCGGGGCAAGTGCCTGGGCCATCTGCTCGAAGACAGGCGGTTCGACCTGCCCCACCATGATCGGCACGAGCGTGAAGTCCTTGAGCACGCGCTGAAGGAACGGCAGCTCGATCTCGAGCGAATGCTCGCGGCGGTGCACCTCCGGGTGCGGCGAGAACACGTCGAGCTTCAACAGGCGGTCGCACGCCGCGCGGTCGACCGGGATTTCGCCCAGCGGCGTGGCGTAGGCGGTAACGTCC
>CAZKCX010000532.1:0-5394 GCA_964550865.1 uncultured Planctomycetales bacterium | reverse complement strand
GGTCCCCAGTTGGCTCCGAGTCGGTGACGCCCCCGTTCTGAGGGGGGCGTCTTGGATTGTGTTCTCTGTGGTGGCAGTCTTCCTCGGCGTCTTCTTACTGTACGCCAACGTCAGCATGCTACTCCAGCTGCGTTCGCAGTTGGTCTTCGTCCAGGGCAAGGTCCTGGACGCCGAGATTGACGGGGACCATCCGGGGCTCTTTCGAATTCGTCTCAGCGGCTACGCGCACGAACTCACGTACTCAGACGCCTTTCCTCATTCCGAAGCCGTCCGTTCGGCCCTCAACCCAGGCGTCGAAGTCTTCTTATTGCTGTCGGGCGACGACGATCCGATCGTCTGGCAGATTGAGACACTCGAACAACGACTGGTTAGTCGTCGAGAGGTCAGAGAGCACATACAGGGCAATGTTCTGGTCTCCGGGTTCTTGGGTGTTATCTGCACACTCATGGGGCTTGCAGCTATGTCTCGTGGACTCAAGAAACCCGCAGCCGCGTCGCGTCAATGAGGTCCTCGCCCCCGGTAGCACGGCCACGCGACCAGCGGCGTGGGCGCGTTACCCTTCTCCTGCATTCTGACTCCTGTATTCTGTCTCCTTTGCACGCTACTCGATCTTCTTCGCCCGCAGTTCCATTCCGTTCTGGTAGAGGACTATCGCCGTGCACTTGCCCTCGGGCGTGACCTCGACCACGATCTGCCCGTCGACGAGTTTTCTGAAGCCACGCAGCGGTTCTTCGACCGAGTCTATCGAGGCGACTGTGCCCTTCTCGTCTCCCAACTTACGGCGGACGAACCGACAGACGCACCGGCATCGGTTCGAGCCGTTCTCGAGGAGATGCCGAGCGCGCATGTGGAACGAGTTTCCGCCGACGAGGAAGCCCTCGAGCTTGCCAGGGCCTAGGTCGATGCAGGAGCCATCGGCCGGGCGAATCTCGCCGGTGCCATTCATGTTGCCGTCGCCACGATCGCCCGCGCCGACCTCATCGTCAGCTGAGATTTCCGGCATATCGTGAACGTCGATCGTATTCGCAAGTACAATGCGGTGAACCTGATGCGGAACCACCCTCCGATCGAGATTCGCAGTCCGCTGGAGATGGGATATGGGCACGAAGAGTAAAGCCTTCGATTGCGTGGAAATGAAGAATCAGATCCAGGCCAAACGCCTCGCCGAGTATGAGACCCGCAAGGATGAGTTCGATTCGTTCATCGATTTCGTCAATGCCAGGTCGAAGGAATCGCCCGTGTGGAATGCCCTGCTGAAAAAGACGGAGCCACACGACGCCGACCGCTAGGCCTGATCTGAGAACCGCCAAACGCCCCACCGCCGCTTCCATCTGCCGTGTACTGTCTCCTGCCGGCGCTCATCCCTTCGGCAGCTCGAGCTGGAAGCCCTTGCCGGTAACGATGGAGGGGCTGACGACGGGGACGTCGCCCGATTCGGGTAGGACGATCTTCATCGACGAGGCGTCGAGGATGTCCCGCCTAACGTCGATCCCGGGCATGACGTTGATCAGCTCCATGCCCCGCGCGGTCAGCCGGAAGCTGCCGACGTTGGTGATGTAGAAGACGCTCTTGCCGTGCTTGAGGGCCTCCTGCCCGTTGAAGGTGACCTCGTCCACCTGATCGATGAACTTGATCTTGCCCGGCTTGGCGATCCGGATCTGGCCGTCCTCGAGACGGATCTCCGCCCGGTCCATCCACGTGCTGACGAAGATGACCATGCGGGCGGCCGTCGTCAGGTCGATGAACCCTCCCGGCCCGACGTAGTTGATCGCGCCCTCGCCGCGCTTGCTGACATTCACGTTGCCCTGGCTGTCGGCTTGGAGTACGCCGAGGACCGTCACGTCGAGCTTCTCGTAGCACCGGCGGAAAATCTCGGCCGACGACATGATCTCCTCGGGGCAGACGGCCCCGCCGAAGAACACGCCCGGCGCGGGCAGCCCGCCCAGCACGCCGCTCTCGGTGAAGAAGGTCACGTAGTCGGTGAGCCCGCCGTCGAAGACCAGGCGGCAGACCTCCTCCGGGAGCCCCACGCCGATGTTGACCCAGCTACCCTTCTTGACGTTCTCGGCAAAGACCGTGGCCGCCAGGCGGGCCAGCGCGAAGTCCGACGGCCTGCGACGCGGCGTGATGCCCAGGACCTTGTTGATGAAGCGGACCCGCTCGATGGCCTCGCTGATGGGCATATCGCTCTCGGTCGTGAACATCGACCACGGCTTGCGATGCCAGCACCCGCCGGTCTGCTCAGTCCATTTCCAGTAGACGACGGCGTCGACCTCGTCCGCGGGCAGGAAGATCTCGTCGTAGCCCTTCTCTACGATCTTTCCGACGGTGATCACCACCTTGCCGCCGTTGCGTCGGGCGGCCTTGGCGATCTCCCAGCTCTCGGCCTGCATGGCGCAGTTGCGGAGGTAGATGTTGCCCTCGCGATCGGCCGCCGGCGCGTTGAACATGGCCACGGTGATGTCGGGGACGCGGTAGCGGAGCTTGTCGTCCTCGACGCGGACAAACTGCTCGCCGTCAGGGTCCATCAGGTTCGTTCCCCGTCCGACGCGCGGGTCGACGAACGTCCCGGTACCGGTGTAGTACGCTTTTGAGGGCTCGCCCGTGGCCTGAGCGGACAGCAAGAAGGCCATCATCCCCTGCGGGATGACCTGGATCTCGAGCTCGCCCTGATCGGCCAATCGCAGGAGGGACTTGAACGTCTCGAGATGCCCGCTGAAGAAGCGCTTGAGGAGGCCGGCGTGCCCCAGCTCCTCGACCGTGCCGGGGATGCGGCTGCGTCCGCCGATGCCGCCGATGGCCATCGCGTCGAGATCGCGTGGGTGGCCCGTCTCGAGGAACATGTCGCGGAGCGCGTAGTACAGGATGCTCGCGCGCTGGTTGCCGCCCAGGCCGGAGAAGGCCAGGCAGTCTCCGTCTTTGACGCACTGCTCGACGGCCTCGCGCGGGCCCATGAACTTCGGGTTGCCTTCAACGCGGAACGCGTACCGGGTGTTCTGGATCGGCCAGGTGAGACGCCATCGAACGATGTGGAGTAACAGCTGGGCCTGGGTCAGGATGTTCATCGAGTGCTCGCTAGACTTCACGCAGACGAATTCGATGCCCCTCCGCGGGATCGGTCGGCAGACATGATAGCGTCCGCGGATCAAATGCGATAGCGATTCGACGAGAGACGTATGAAAGCTTGCTTGGCTCGGCCCGACCCGCCGGGCGGACCGCGCATCCGGACCGATCCCACAAGTCACTGGGCGAGAGTGATAAGAAGACGATGGCCGTGGACGTGCGGGCGCGGCTCAGAATGGATGTCGCCGTGGACGGCCTCTGCCGCCTCAGCCGACTCGCTGGATCGTCGCCATCAACTCTTCGAAGGCCTTCTGCGATGAGGGGGCGCGGTCGCCCTGGTGGAGGCTGTGGTCTTCCATGGCCTCCAGCAGGCGGGGCAGCTCGTCGAGGGCCTGTCGCTTCAGTTCCGGCGAGCTCGCTTCCCAGGGCGTGACCCGGCTCTCTTGGAGTTTGTCCTCGGCGTCGTAGGTTCGCTCGCAGACGGTCAGCCGCGTCTTGCCGGCCATGTACGTGTAGCCGAGAAAGCCCTCGCGCGTCCGGCGGTCGGGCAGCTCCTGCTTCATCTCGGGTACGGTGACGGCCGCGGCCAGATTGCCCCAGTAGCCTTCCTCGATGAGGTCCTCGACCTTGCCGACGATGGTATCGGCCTGCTGCTCGCTGAGGCATGCGGAGAGCCGGTTGCCGGGGGTTTCGGTGGCGGGATTCGTGCTCCGGGTCGTCATGGCGAACCTCCTGCGGTCTGCGTGGATCCTGTGTCTTGGAGGCATCGTCTACCAAGGGGAAGGGGTTGAGTTCGGTCCGATGGAATCGTGTCCGGTCACCGGCTTTATCGGGCGTGGGCGGACGGCGGGCGTTCCAGCGTCCGATAATGCTTCGGTGCGGCGACGGAGGCAAAGCTCGTTCCATGACAGAACGAAACGTCTGTCAAGAGAAGCCTCGACATGGGTCGCACAAGCTGCGCTTTCGGTCCGGACGATGCTGGGACCAGTTGCGTTGCGTGGGCGGGGTCTCACATCGTGGGCGCGGGCAGGTCGATGGTCACGCGCGTCCCCTGGCCGGATCGGCTCTCGAGGCTTAGCTGCCCTCCCAGCTCCTCCACCGTCGTTCGAGCGAAGGCCAGGCCGATGCCCTTTCCCCCGATGAGCATCTGCTTCGACTCGAGCCGTTCGGCCGCCATGAGCGACTGCGCGTCGTCGTCGGCCCATTCGCGGTGCGTGCTGAACCCCCACAGGGTCACGCGGGGGAGGACGTCGGGGTCAATGCCCACCCCTTGGTCTTCGATAACCAGACGGATCCCGTTCCGTCTGCGGAGCCGCGTTCGATACCGCCGCGGTTCGGCCGAAATGCGGATCGGCGGCGGCGGGGGGCTCCCTTCAAGCTTGCGGATGGGTCTGGCCGTCAGATGGTGTCCGTCGTCGCTGACGTGGATCTCCGTGGTGGCGGCGATGGCGTTGTTGAAGATCTCCTTGACGGCCCAGGAGAGCCGCGTCAGGTCGGTGGTGATGGTCGGCACCTGTCCCAGGCGCAGCTCGACGTATTCCTTCCGCGGTTTGGGAACGCGCTTCGGTCCCGGTCCGTACTCCACCTCTGCCATCTGTCGGAAGGCCGCGGCCGGTCGCCAGAATCGATACGACACGAAGCGGCGCCCCGTTTGGATCGCGCGGGATCGCGCCTCCTCGATCCGCTTCGGGTCGGCCTGAACCATGTACTCGGCCAACATGCCGCGGACGAGGCGCGAGAGATCCGTCTCGGGGTTGAAGAACGCCAGGCTCGTGCTGGAGGCGTCGGCCAGCCACGAGCGGCGGACGCTGTAGGCCAGCTCCAGCAGTCGAATCAGCCGGCGCTTGATGGCGAACATCTCGCCCAAGCAGTTCTGAACCTTTCGATCCGTGATCATCGGGCCCGTGCCCGGCAGGACGAGCGCGATCGTCTCGAAGTTGCCGAACGTGTGGATGAGCCGCGTCATGAACCGCCGGTAGGCGTCGACGTCGTCAATGAGATCCCGCCATTGACCGATCGATCGCTCGGCCGGGCCGGATTGGAGGTCGTCGAGCCAGTCGCGCAGCTCGCCGCCCACCTGGAGGAAGTAGTCGAGCAGCGTGGTGCCTTTCGGCAGGCGGACGCGCAGCCATCGAACCGTCTGCGGCGCCGAGAGGATCCCGGCGCTGTAGCGATCCAGGTCGCGAAGCCGAACCGCGTACCGATCCACGCTGTCGCGGATGATGGGCGTGACCCGCGCAAGGTAGGCTTCCAGCGCGTGGGTGTCGGAGTTCTCTCGATGACGCTCCTCCAGCCATCGAGCCATCCACCAGAAGTCCGTCAGCGTGGCCA
>CAZKCX010000531.1:0-5399 GCA_964550865.1 uncultured Planctomycetales bacterium | reverse complement strand
ATCGCGCGGCGGGGTCCGTGCCGGAGGTAGACGCTCGCGATCTTGCCCTTGGGCTTGGGCAGGCGGACGGCGAGCACCATTTCGCCGGCCTTAAGCGAGAGCTTTCGGGGGCCCTTGAGCAGCTCGGCCACCGTGAGACGGCGTTTCGCCCTGCCGCCGGCGACCTCGACCACCGCATCGGCACAGAGCAACGGCGGAAGGGTGTCGGCCGCCGAGGAGGCCGAACACAGGTTGCCTACGAGCGTCGCCGTGGTGCGAATCTGCTCGGAGCCGATCCAAGACACGGCCTCGCGGAGGGCCTGCGAATACCTCGCCACCTTTTTCGACGCGACGACTTCCGCCAGCGACACCCGCGCGCCGATCCGCAGATCGCCGTTCCTCTCTTGCGTGACCTTGTCCAGGCCGGGCACCTTGGCCAGCGAGACGAGTCGCTTGGGCGGTCGTTCCTTCCCGCTGGTGACGCGAGGCAGAACGTCCGTCCCGCCGGCGACGATCCGTGCCCCGCTCCGAGGCTTGCGGAGGATCGCCAGCGCCTCCTTCAGGGATTCCGGTGCGACGTAGTCCATGGGGGCACTCCTTGGTCCGCGAGACGAGCGCGATGCCTACCCACGCGGCAGAAAGGAACGTAGCAAGCTAAGCCCGACGAGGGCAGGTAGGAGGCATTCTAGGTGCAACGTGGGAAGCGTCAAGCAGCCGGTCCACCCGGCGCGTACCGCCCATCGAGTTGACCCACCGTGCAGCGCGGCGGGAACCGCCGCTCGTTTTGCGTTGCAGAAGTATCGCGACTCCCTGCCCGAGCCGCGGCATTTATGCCGCGCGGCCGCGCCGGATGAATCCGGCGGTTCGGCATAGCTCACCACAAGCGGCTCGGGCAGCGACAGTGGGGCGTGCGGTCCCGTCCATAGTCGCACGACTTGTGAAACCCGGCACTAGGCCGCCAGCGCTTCGATGACGTTGCGGCGGCTCGCGCGGTGTGCGGGCCACAACCCCGCCAGGAGGCAGACGCTGACGGTCAGGGCCATCGTGCCGACCACCCAGTCCCACGGAATGGCCAGCTGCGGCTCATACGCGAACATGCGGACCGTAAGGACGTTCGAGGCGTGGGCGAGTTGGATGCCCAACGGCAGACCGATCACGCCGCTCAGCAGGCCGAGGACCAATGCCTCACCCATGACCATGCGCTGGATCTGGAACTCGGTCATGCCGACCGCGCGCAAGAGCGCGAGATCGCGCGTTCGGCTGGCGATGTTGCTCATCATCAGGTTCAGCACGCCGATGCCCGCGATGACGAGGAAGAACGCGGGGATCACCGTCACGATGTGCGTCATCGTGCGGATCTCCCTGTCGATCCGCTTCTTCAGCTCGCGGACCGATCCGCTCCATGCGAAGACGTTGTTGATGACCTTCTTGACATCGGTGAGCACCATCATCTCGCGGTAGCGCTTCCACTGGTCTTCCCGGCTCAACTCGCCGATAGGCAGGCCGAATTCCAGCTCGCCGTCGGAGGCCTTGGGCATCTCGTAGGCTTCGGGGAAGTCCTCCGGCACGGGCTTAGGCGGCAGGTCGAAGTTGAGCAAGAACATCTTGACGCCCGCGACGGTCGGACCGAAGTAGCGTTTCGCATCCTCGATCGTGCCGACCACCGACCCGATGCACGCCACCTGGAGCTCGGCTTCGGCCTCGAAGAAGCTCGCGGCGATCTCGATCGCCGTGCTCGTGATCACGCCGGCGATCTTGAAGTCGTGCCGTTGTCCCTGGACACGGATCATGACCTTGTCGCCGAGGTGCTTCTCGTAGGTGTTGGCGAATTCCTCCGCCACAAGGATGTGGCCCCCGCGGCGCATCTTCGCCTGGGCGTCTTCCATGTTGCCTTCGAGGAACTGCACCTTGAGCACGTCCGGCCACGTGTCCGGATCGCACGTGACGAACCGCGTCAACGGCGTGAGGTATCGGCGCCACCCCGTATACGGACGTCCGACCAGGCAGCGGAATTCGCCGAACGCCGACGCGCTCTTGACGCCCGGGACCTTCTGTACGTCCTTGATCTTCTCCTCGGAAATCGGATCCCAGCTCCAGACGTACGCCTCGGGAAACTCCTGCGGGAAACGCCAGCCGCAGATGACGCTCTCGGCGTGGACGAGCAAGGCGACGATCAACGCCAGGCCGACCATCAAGCCACAGCAGATGCCGGCGCTTCGCCAGGGGGCCAGCGCGACCTGGTCACGCATGATGCGCGGCCGAATGCGCATCAGCACGGCCATCCCCGACAGCATCCACTGGCCGACCACGATGACCACCAGCGGCGCGATCAAGGCGTATCCGATGAAGGCCGTCAACATGCTGACGGTCGTGACCGGAATGAAGTGCGGGTTCTCCAGCGGGAATTCGTGCACGATCCAAACCTGCTGGAGGATGAGGATCGCCCCCAGACCGGCCGCGGCGAGCTCGACCCACCGGCCGTGCCGTTTGGCCTGGGGGCGCGAGGCCTCCAGGGGCGAGACCAGCATCGCCTTCGGGGCGGGCCAGACCAGCACGCCCATCAGCGTCGCGACCGCCCCGGCGAGCACGCCCATCCAGACGCCGTCACCGCTGATCGTCAACGATTCGAGGGAGAAGTACTGCGGCAAGGTCTTCACCGTGGCCACCGTCAGCCCGACGCCGATCGGGATGCCCAGCGCGATCCCTATCGTTCCCAGGGGGACGACCTCGAGCAGCATCAGGCCGACGAGCTGTCTGCGCGTCAGCGCAATGCAGCGCATGAGGCCCAGCTGCGTGATGCGCTCGATCACGCCCACCGTCAGCGTTGTCAAGATCACGAAGAAGCTCGTGAGCAGCGCGCACCCGCTGATCCGAATGAGCAGGTCCTGGAAGTGCTGCTGGGCGTTCTGCATCTGCTTGAGTCGTGCCTCGGCCGATGCGACCTCGACGCTTCGGCCGTAGCCCGCGCGCTTCACGGCCCGGCGCACCAGGATCTCGCCCTGCTGGATGGCCGATAGCGTCGACTCCTGCAGCATCACGTTGATGACGGTGACGTGGTGTTGGGCGTTCACCAGCTCGCGCAAGGGTTCGATGGGCACGTGCACGGCCCCGTACTGGAACTTGCCGATGCGACGCTTCTCAATAATGCCCACGACCTTGAATGCCCACGGGTCCTCACCCGAGGGGGGGTAGAGCAGGAACGGATCGCCGATCTCGACATCGAGCAGCTGGGCCAGGCCACTCTCCACGACGATGTGGAACTCGTCGCCGGGCTTGAGGTAGCGACCCTCGCTGAGCTTCGGACTGCGAAAGTAGGGCTCGTTCTCCGGATCGATCCCGAAGACGTCGATCCGCTCGGGGTCGTGGGCCGGGGCGATCTCACCCTTCGGCCCCTTGACGGCCTTGGCCCCTTTGCCGTTCGGGTGTCGTAGAATCTCCGTGACGTGCCGCACTTCCTTGATCTTGGCGATCTCGTCGGCCACCCGCTTGTCCAGCCGTCCCCACTTTCCCAGAGGCGAGCGGACGTAGACGTGGGTCCGGCCTACCCAGCCGTACACCAGATCGGTGACCCACGTCCGCGCGGAGGCATAGCAGCTCGCGATCCAGACCACCACGGCCACGCCGAGCGCAATGGCGAGGATCGCGCCGGCCGTCCGACCGGGGCGCTGCTTCCAGGTTCGAAATGCCAACTGGCGGGCGTAGCCCATGAAGTCGGTTCTTCCTGATTCCGGGCCGACGGGGGCGTCAGCGAGCCGCCCTCGATGGACGCGATGGGCGGCGGCCGTCCCGCGAAGGCGCTATCCAAGCCGACCGGCAACGGGCGGCTACAGATCCTTCATCATCACAATCCATTCCCGCGCCTCGCCGTCGAGGCCGTCCCCGTCGGAAGGCGATACCGGCGCGTGGTCGTCGGGTACGCGGATCTCGTAGTCCCTTCGCCGGAACCATTCGACGGCATCCGAGGCGGCCTTTGGCTCGACGCAGGTTCCGATCTGATCGACGCCTTCTCTCGTGCACATCCATTCGACATGGTTGAGCATTTCCGATCCGATGCCCCGGCCTCGATAGCTCGGGTATACGCGGATGTCCTCGATGTCGGCGACGTCCTTCCACGCGCGACGACCGAGCCGATCGGGATGGCCGGGCCACCGCAGCACGAGCTGCCCGACGATGTCGCCCTTGCTTTCGGCCACAAGAAACCAGACGTCGCCTCGCTCTTGCCGGTCGAGTCGCTCGCACTGGAGCTGCGAGACGAGGGTCGCCGCGTTTGCCGTCTCTCCGGCGTCGGACAGCATCAGGTCGATCAGATCGTGCAGATCGGCGACCGTTGCATCGCGGATCTCGATCGGGAGGGCGGCCATTACATAGGTTGTCCTGGAGCCGGTGTCGCGGCGGTCCTGCCGTGCGGTCCCTCGCCGCGCGTTGCTCTAAGCTGCCTGCAAGAATCTTTGGACAGTCAGCGAAACTTGGGTGGCCCACCTCTTCAGAGGTGGGGGACGCGAATCCCCGGTCGAATTCGTGTCCCCCACGGCGAAAGCCATGGGCCACCCGGACACAGGGCTTTTCTGACACACTGTTCAGTCTTTCTTGAAGGCAGCCTAGCGTCAGTCTTCCCCTGTGCTCGCCGCGGCCTCTTCCGACTCCTCCCCGCTCTCAGGTTGATCTGTCGCCGCGCTATCCGACCACTCGGCGTTGATGCGATGATACTCCCGCGCGACCCGTTCGGTTTCGCCCTCGCCGCGGGCGTCGATCGAACCGATGAGCTTCCCGTCGCGGAGCACCTCGATCCGGTCGGCGAAGGACGCCCCGGCCGCCTCGTGTGTGACCATGAGGACGGTCGTCCGTTGCTCGCGGACGAGCTCGCGCAGCAGCTCCCAGATCCTCTCGGCGTTGGCCGAATCCAGGTTCCCCGTGGGTTCGTCCGCCAGGAGCAATGCCGGGTCGTTCATGAGCGCGCGAGCGATGGCGACCCGCTGTTGCTCGCCGCCGGACATGGCGTCCGGCCTGTGATCGGCGCGACGCTCGAGATCCATCAGTCGCAGCAGCCGGTCGGTCTTGGCATCGATCTCCTCGACGGGCGCGCGGTCGACCATGAGCGGCAGGGCGATGTTCTCTCGCGCGGTCAGCGTCGGCAGCAGGTTGTAGGCCTGAAAGACCACACCCAGTCTGCGTCTTCGGAAGACCGTTCGCCGGTGGTCGGTCATCTGGGCGATGTCGTGTCCCTCGATCATGATGCTGCCGTCGTCGGCCGGGTCCAATCCGCCGGTCAGGTGCAGCAGCGTGCTCTTGCCGCTGCCGCTCGCGCCCATGATGGCGACGAACTCCCCCTGCCGCATCTCCAGGCTGACCCCGGCGAGGGCGTGGACGGGCTCGCCACCGGTCATGTACGCCTTGTGCACGTCACGAATCTGGAGGATCGG
>CAZKCX010000530.1:1577-5420 GCA_964550865.1 uncultured Planctomycetales bacterium | reverse complement strand
GTAGGGGTCTCCGTCCTCGCCCGCCTCGGCGATGGCCTGATTGAACATGGTGATCGCCTCGCCGGATTCCCCGGCGGCGAGGAACCGCACCCCCGCCTGACAAGCACTGTTCTTGCTGGCCTGGACCTCGACCGTCTCTTCCATTTGGATGGGGACGATCCGCCCGAGGAACCGACGGACTTCGCTCTCGACCAGGTTGCCGATGATCTTGTCGCGCGGGGTCAGCTCGGCCTCGGTCTTGCTGGAGCCGAAGAACGGGCTGGTCTTGGTCTTGTCGGTCTGGCGAAGCGTCTTGCTGACGTGATCGATGAGAACCTTGCCGTTGGCCGCGTCCAGGAGTCGGAACTTGCATTGCACCGTGATGTTCCGGGTGACCTTCTCCACTTCCTCGGTGTCAACCCCTCCCCCACCGCCCCGCGCCCAGGCATAGACGTTGGCCGCCGAGAGCGTCCGCCCTTTGCCGACGTGCTTCTCGACCTTCACCTTGATGCTGCTGGCGATGATGCCCTGCACACCGAGGATCTTGGCCGCCTGGGCCGCCTGCGCGCCGTCGACGAGACCGGCCATCGCCAGGTCCTTTTCGGCCATCACCTTCTTGAGGTTCTTGCGGTCGGCGACGGTGAGCTTCCGCTGACCCCGGCTCGCCGCCTCGTCGAGGAGACCGGAGATCATGTTCGCCGCCATCTCCGACCACTTCTTCTCGGCGTCGTCGGTGGTCTCGGAGTCGAGCACGGCCACCGTCTTCAGTCCGGGCGGGATCTCCATGGTGGGCTTGGCGGTGTAGGCGATGGTCACCATCGCCATCTCGTTGCTGGCCCCGCCTCCCTTGCAGCCGATCGCCCCCATGCTTACGGCCAACAAGCCACACATCGTGATTGCGGTGAGTGTATGGCCCTTCATCAGCAGACTCCTTTCATGCGTCGACGAACCTGGATTTGTCTATTGCCACTCAAATGCTTCGACAGCGCGGCGAGACATGCATCGCGGCGGCCGCTATTCCGCCCAATCATCCCTTGATGTTCGTCCCGTTTCTCACGGCATCCCACGGCGCACAGACCATGCCTGCGGGAAACGGATCCACTCCCCCGAACAGGTAGCATTATGTGTTTGCCGTCCGAGGGGTCAAGCGCCGAGGCGGCAAAGTTGGCGGGAAAGTTCCGTGCAAGACAGGGCCGCTGCGCGTCATTGCGTGCGGTCCGAAGGGGCCACAACCCGTTCGATGTCCTTGGCGGAACGAGCGATATCAGAAAGCGAACGGGAGGCTATCCGTCCTTGGCCGCGCGCTGGCGCTCTCGGACGCGGGCGATCGCATCCACGGCCTCCTTGTAGTCTTGCCGCAGGGCGATCCGGTAGTGCTGGAGCGCGGTCTCGAGATCGCCCTTGGCCTCGTAGGCAACGCCCATCGCAAAGGACGCCTTCTTGTCCCCGTCGTCGTCGTCGGCCACCGCCTTCTCAAAGAGACGGATGGCCTCGTCGATTTCACCGACGGCCAGCATCTTCACGCCGGCCTCGCAGTCGTCGTTGCCGCTGGGGTCGACGTGCACGACGTACTCGACCTCGACGGGAAAGAACTTGCCGATGAACCGCGCGACCTCCTCTTCCACGAGGTTGGCGATGATCTGATCGCGCGGTGTGAGCTCGGCCTCCCCCTTGCTCGACCCGAAGAACTTGCTGACCTTGGTACGATCCGTCTGGCTCAGGAGCGGGCTAACGTGATCGATCAAGACCTTCGCGTTGGCCGCGTCGAGCAGGCGGAACTTGCACTGCACGGTAATGTGCCTCGTGACCTTCTCGGCCTGCTTGATCTTGATCGCGCCGGGTCGGCGATGCCGGAGGGCGTTCAGGTCGAACCCGCCGATCGTTCGCGCCTTGCCCTTGTGCTTCTCGACCTTCACCTTGATGCTGCTGGCGATGATGCCCTGCACGCCGAGGACCTTGGCGGCTTGGGCCGCCTTGGCGCCGTCAACGATGCCCGCCAGGGCGAGGTCCTTTTCGGCCATCACCTTCTTGAGGTTCTCGCGATCGGCGATGACGAGCTTGTGCTCGCCCTTGCTGGCCGCCTCCGAGAGCATGCCGGAGATCATGTTCGCGGCGATCTGCGACCACTTCCGCTCGGCGTCGTCCTTCGTCTCCGAATCGAGCACCGCAACGGTCTCCAAGCCCGGCGGCAACTCCATCGTCGGTTTGGTGCGATAGCGAATGGTCACGTCCCGGGCGTCGTCCGCGCGGACGGACACACCAAGCGATCCCGCCACCAGAAGAACGGAGAGCCCGAGACGGACCGGCATTCGAACGAACATGACTTCCACCTCTCTGTGCAGCACGCCTTGCAGGATGAGAACTCGCCGACAGGTCAATCATAGACATCGGTGCCGGAAGGGATCAAGCGGCGGGTCTGCCTTCATCGCACGCCCGGTGCTGGACCGCCCAGGCGGGAGGCGGATCACGGGCCGACAATGCGGCGCAGCTGCTCGATCGCCTCGGCAACGTCTGTGCGTCGTCGCAGGAGGACTCGCGGGTCCTTGGTGAAGTCCGTCAGCGTCCGCGAGATGGTCTCGGGCACGCGGCAGAGTGCTTGCGCTTCTTCAAGCGTGTCGGCGTCGGGTCGGCGATCCGGCGGGAGGGCCTTCGCCTGCGTAACGAGCCTGCTCAGCAGGGCAAGGTATTCGTAATCCTCGATGCCGTCCCGGATCGCCTCGAGCCGGATGCTCGGATAGGGCGTGAAGTCCGGGCCGGGGTAGACGATCAGCCCGTCGCCGTTGGTCTTGAATCGTTTGTAGGTCCCGTGGTCGGCAGACCGGATCGGCACGTTGGGAAAGGACTCCGATTCGGCGCCTTCTCTCGGCACGGGCAAGCCGTCGTACCAGCACACGCACCAGTACAGCACACCCGTGGCGCCGTGCTGTCTGGCCTGCCAGAAGACCATGCGATGGTCGATGGCCGGCTCGTCGATGAAGAAGTTCGCATACGGCGGGACCGGGGAGCAGCACACATAGGTCCAGAGCGTATCCCCCGCGCGGACGCGCCGCGCGTAGAAAGGGTGCTCCAGGCTTCTCGTGAGCGGGCACCAGATGTCGACCAGGCCCACCAGCTCCTCCGGGTTGCGATGGTTGATCGTCTGCATGATGGGGTAACCCGGCGCGGCCTCTCGGATCTCGCCGTACGCGGCGCGGAGGAACTCGTAGTGCTCGGGCTTTGGCTCGTCGTAGCCGTAGAGGAAGACGTCGCGCGGCATGCCGTGCCGCTCCCAGGCATCGATCCACGCCTTGACCTGCCCGGCGGCGACGTGGGGATCGCTCGCGGCACCCGGCTTGCCGATCGATGGGCCGCTGGGGAATCGGTAGGTGGAATACGAATACGGAGCGTAGTACGCCTCGTCGATCGGCAGCAGCATCGCCTTGAGCTTGGTCATGTCATACTGCTTGCCGCCGTTCGTCTTGGTGCTGGTGACGTACTCCCGTCCGACGTTCTTCGGCGCGAGCCGGTATCGTCCGAGGAACTTGCACCACCGTGCGTAGCCGTCGATGGGCATGACCTTCCGGTAGTGCTGCTTGCCGAAGTAAGGCTTGGACAGGACATGCGCGTAGAGTCCGAACGCCGTTGCCAGCGTGCCGGGCCTCGGAAGACGAAAGGCCCGCACCCGGAGTGCGACCGGCGTCGTGACGGAGTGGCCGGCGCTGCGAATCGTGACCTCCCCGGTGTAGGCGCCGGGCTTCGCATCGGGCGGCACGTGGACGCTGATCCAGACCGGTTGGCGTCGATCCGCCGGTACGTCAAAGGACCCAGCGGGCAAGAGCGGATCGGGCCACCAGCCGACGTACTCCGCGGGATACTTGGGCTTGG
>CAZKCX010000530.1:0-1567 GCA_964550865.1 uncultured Planctomycetales bacterium | reverse complement strand
CTCGACGTACGCCACGCGCCGCCAGGAGATCGGGATCCTCCCGCCCGGCCCGGTGAGCGGCGGCGCATCGACGTCAACGTCCCGCAGCGCCTCATCCGAACCCGGCACGACGACGAGCTGGAACGATTCGACCTCGTCCCGTGCCGCCGACAGCTGCACGCGCTTCTGTAAGAGGCCTTGGCGTGCCGCTCCGTCGCGCCGCACCTTGTGCATCGAGCCCGCCGCGACGACGCGGAACGGGCCGGTGGCCGCCTCCGGGCCGATCTGGTGGAGGGCGGCCACGGCGTCGCCTCGGACTTCGTCGATCGTCCGATCGAGCTGGTCGGGGATTCGGCGCACGGCGTCCCACGGCTGCGTTGTCGGAGTGCCTTTCGCGATTGCGCGCAACCTCTCAATCCGCTTGGCGACGGACGTCAGCGTCTTCTCCAGCGCGACGCGCTTGGCCTTCGGCAGGGGTGCATTCTGAATCTCGGCGAGAAGCGCCTCGCGTTTGGCGCGCCCCTCCGCGGCGAGCCGCGCGAGCTGCGATCGACAGTATCGCAGCAGGTCCGTCGCGATGCGGGCCTTCCCGAAGCGGCTCGGCTCGTGGATGCCCCCGAGCGACCATGTGACCGTCTCGCCGGCCACGCGATCGTTTCGCACGAAGTTGATGCCCCAGAGCGATCCGACGTCCAGGTCCAGCCCGAGCCGCTTGAGTGGGATTGCCAGCTCGACCGTCCAGGCGGACGAGCCGCGCTGCACGGCCACCTTCGCCCCCGATTGCCAGGACGCATCGCGACCGGAAGCGTCTCGGAGGACGCCCGCACAATTGGCAACGATCCGGACATAACTTTCGCGCCCGCGCCGGGGATCGATGAAGACCTCGACGCTGTCGTCGCGCCAGACCGAACCGTCATGGGAACGCTTCTCGCAGCGGAGCACGGCGTTCGGAGGATGCGCGCATCGGAAGGCCACGTAGATGTGTTTGTCGTCGTAGGCGAGCCATGCGAACGTCTCGTTCCGCGCGAACTTGGCCCCCGTATGCTCGACGAACTGCGTGATCGCCCTACCCTTCGTCCAACACGAGTCGTCGAGCTTGCCGTTGAGGATCGGTGTGGCGCGGAGGGCCTTCGCCGTCGGCGTCCCGATGATCGCCAGATCGTCGAACCACGTTTTGCCCTCGTGGTATGCGTAGGCGACGAAGCCGATCTTGCCCGTTCCCTCCGGCACGTCGACGCGCTTGCGGATGGGCGTCCACCCGTCGGACGCCGGTTCTTCGGTCACCGGGACGGACGTGAAGCCGAGGTGCCCGCCGGCATCGTTGTAGAAGTGCACGCCGAGGCGGAAGGGGCGCACGCCCTCCGCGCGGACCCAGCCGGAGGCGATCAGCGCCAGCTCATCGGCGACGGGGATTCCGTACTGACTCCACTGGATGGAGGGCTTACCGGGCGGCTTCGGCGCGCGGCTGTCCAACAACCCGCTCGCCTTGCCCGAGCGGGCAACGGTGGTATCACGTCGATGGCGGCTCGTCTCGGATTGCTCGCGTGGGTATCGCCCCCAGTGGGCGGGCATCCCGTCGCCGGCCTCG
>CAZKCX010000529.1:0-5421 GCA_964550865.1 uncultured Planctomycetales bacterium | reverse complement strand
CGAGCCGCTCAGTGGAGCTCACGTCCGTAGCGTAGAGCAGGTGCGGGTCGTCAGGCAGTTGCTCTCGGGCATCGCGGAGGTCGGTAAGCAATTCGCCGAGCCGCGGGCGGTCAATCTCGACGTCGCCGCAAAGGGGGACCGTGCCCGCCGCATGACGTTGGCCTTCGATCAGGTCGATGCTGATCGCGCGCTGCTCGACGCTGCCGGCCTGCCGGATCTCGTTCTTGTTGAAGCGGACGAAATCGGAATCCTCGGCCGAGAACGACGCGGTGTATACCTCGTTTCCCTTCAGCAGGGCGGTGATCTCGTCTGCGATGGTGTGGAAGTAGTCTTGCATGACTCGAGCTGCCTTCAGGAAAGATTGACTAGTGCCCCAAGAAGACTTTTTCGGGGGTGGCCCATGGCTTCAGCCGAGGGGGTCCATCGCTCACGCGATGCGAACGCAAATCACCGAACGAATTCGTGTCCCCCACCTCTGAAGAGGTGGGCCACCCGACCTGGCCGAAGTGTCCGGACATTCTTGCATGGCCTAGGCCCCTCCGAAGACGTCGACATCGGAGAACAGCGCGGCCGGCGAGGCGTGGCCGACGCCGATAAGCTGGTTCGGCTCGCCCTTCCCGCAGTTGGGCGTGCCCATGACCAGGAACGTCGACGCATCGCCCACCATCTTTAGGTTCCGCCAGAAGGTCGCCGAGATACCCCGGTAGTTCGGGTTCTTGACGACGCCCGCCAGCTCGCCACCCTCGATAAGCCGGGCCCGCTCGCAGCCGAACTGGAACTTGTTCCGCGAATCGTCGATGGACCACGAGCGGTTGGTCTCCATGGTGATCCCGTGGTCGACGGCGGCGACCATTTCTTCGAAGCTCGACGTGCCCGGCTCGAGATTGAGATTCGCCATGCGGTCGATGGGCGGGCGGTTCCAGCCGGATGCGCGGCTGTTGGCGACACCGGGCAGACCCGTTCGCGATTGCGACGTGATCCCACCGAGCGCTCGCTGCAGGATGCCCTCCTTGATGATGTATTCCTTCTTGGCGGGCGCGCCGTCGTCGTCGTACGCGTAGCTGGCGAGCTGCTCGGGCCGGGTCGGGTCGAAGGTGATGTTCAGAAGCTGCGAACCGTATCGGTAGGTCCCGAGCATGCCGAGTGTCACGAAGCTCGTCCCGGCGTAGTTGCGTTCGTCGCCGAGGATGCGGTCCAGTTCGAGCGGGTGGCCGATGGATTCGTGGATCTGGAGGACCATCTGGTCCGGCGCGAGGAGCAGGTCCATCGTTTCCGAGGGGCAGTCGGGTGCGCCGAGGAGCTCGATGGCCTCATCGGCGATGCGCGGTGCGGCGTCGGCGAAGGCGATGTCGTCGAGGAGCTCGAGTCCGCCTTGACGGCAGAGTGCGTGGGCCCCGAGGCTCCGCATCTGCGTCTCGGCCCCTTCGTTGGCGACCGCGCGCATGATGGGTACGATCGCGCTGAACCGCTGCTCGATTCGGCCCCCTTCCGAGGTGAGCAGGAGCGTGTTCATGTCCCCGTGTGCGAGTCCGGTGATGCGATCGACGATCTTGTCATCGGTCTGCATCCGTTCGTTCTCTCGGCGGAGCAGATCGACCTTCTCGCCGAGGCTCGACGAATCCCACGGCTTGACCACGGGGCCGGCGTATTCCGCCTGCGCCGAACAGCGAGGTACGCGCGAGTACTGGACCACGGTTCGCCCGGCGGTGCTTTGTGCCCAGCGATGGGCCTGTTGTGCAATACGACGCAGACCCGCTGCGGAGAGATCGCTTGTGGCGGCATAGCCCATGCCGTCGCCGTCGATGACGGTGATCATCGCGCCGGCGTCACGGGAGCGCGAAACGGGTTGGAGCACGCCCTGGCGGACGACGACGGTCTCGCTCCGTTCCTCGACGTAGCGGAGCGTGCAGTAGTCCGCCTTCGGGATCACATCGCGAAAGCGCTTGTCGACTTGTTCGAGCATGATGCACCTCCGATGCGGCCTGGTGACCTCGTGGTGTCTCAACGATGATAGGCGCTGCCGTGCGGGGGCACAATCGAGCTCGATCGAGCCACGACGTACCCGCTAGGATGGATGACGCACGTGGCGCGGCCATGCCGGCCATGACGCACGGGCGAGACGCCCGTGCTACGAGGACGCCCTTCGTTCACCTCGACTTCGCGGGCGGGTTGCCTGTTCGCTCTTGCCGACGCCCTGGTGGCCGAGTAAAAGCGGCGCGACGTCATGTGGGTTCGACGGCGTTAGGTGAAGCGCCAAGCGAAGGAGAACGAGGCACGAAACCTGGAGACGACAATGGACGCGATACGGGCGTTGGGCTTGGGCCTCGGCAACCTTGCCATGCTGGGCTCGGCTAAGACACGGAGCATCTCGGCGGAGAACCCCAAGGGCGAGGTCGGTGGCGGGGCGAAGGAGGTTCCCGATGTCGATCATGCCGCCGCACGGCTGGGCAAGGGGTGGAAGGTTCGTCCATGCATCACGCTCGACCCCGGTGAGACGGTGACCTTGGTGGACGTCAAGGGGCCGGGCGTGATCCAGCACATCTGGATCACCGTGCACGAGAAGGCGTATCGCGACTGCATCCTCCGCTTCTACTGGGACGACGAGCCGACGCCGTCGATCGAGTGTCCGCTGGGCGATTTCTTCGCCTGCGGCCACGCGCTGCGGACGAAGATCAACTCGCTGCCCATCGCGGTGAACCCTTCCGGCGGATTCAACAGCTATTGGCCGATGCCGTTTCGCAAGTCCGCCCATGTGACGATCGAGAACCAACACTGGGAGGAGATCCACGGCTTCTTCTATCAGTTCACGTATGCCGTCGGCGAGGTGCCGGACGACGCGGCCTACTTCCACGCCCAGTGGCGACGGGCCGTGGCCGACCGCGCGAATCCCGATTACGTCATCCTCGACGGTGTCCGCGGCAAAGGCCATTACGTGGGGACCTACCTCGCGTGGACGCAGCTTGCCAACGGCTGGTGGGGTGAGGGTGAGATCAAGTTCTACATGGACGGCGACGCCGAACATCCCACGATCTGCGGCACGGGGACGGAGGACTACTTCGGCGGCGCGTGGGGGTTCCACAACGCGGACGGGCGCGAGGAGAGCTTCACGACCGCCTTCCTCGGTCTGCCCCTTGTGCGACACGTGGACAACGAAGTGCCCAAGTTCGGCCTCTATCGCTGGCACGTCATGGACCCGATCCGATTCGAGAAGGATTTGCGTGTGACGATCCAGGCCCTCGGGTGGTGGCCGGATCACAAGTATCAGCCGCTGGCCGACGACATCGCGTCTGTGGCGTTCTGGTATCAGACGGAGCCGCACGGCGAGTTTCCCCCCATGCCCGAGCCGGAAGCGCGTTGGCCACGGTAGAGGGGCACTGGCTTCTCGGCGGAACCGGGTTCGGACTCTCATTCGTGTCCCCCACCGCTGAAGCGATGGGCCACCCAAGGAAAGGCTGAAGCGGTGGGCCACCCGGGGGGAGCCGATGACCGATGGGCGATCTATGGATACCGGAAGCACTTCGACCGTGATGATGCATGGCGACTTTGGGAACATCGTGACGGCTTTCTTGGCGATAGTTGTCTTCGCCGGTGTGTCGCAGGGGAGCGAAGGTCACGGGCTGTTCAAGCCGGCCGACGATCTGTGGATCAACGACCCGCGCGTCGTCGTCGTGGACGGCGTCTATCATCTCTTCTATCAGAAGCCTCCGCGGGTCATCGGGCGTGCGGTGTCCAAGGATTTGCTCTCCTGGCACTACAAGCCGGGAGGCATCACAGCGGGGCCGAAGGGGTCGTGGGACGACAAGGATATCTGCACGTCCGGATTCCTCTACTGGCAAGGCACCTTCTACTCGTTGTACACGGGCCGATCCGACGCCCACGGCGAGCGGGGACGATACCAGCGGATCGGGCTGGCGACGTCCCGGGACGGTTTCCGATTCGAACGGCATCCCGACAACCCCGTCTTGCTGTCGGACCCGAACTGGTATGAGGATGACTACACGAACGCGCCGGGCTACCACAACGTCGCGTGGCGCGATCCCGACGTCTGGCGGGACCCCGAAAGCGGCTTCTTCTACGCCTATCTGACCGGCCGGATCAATAAGGGACCCGGAAATCGACGGGGGTGCATCGCGCTGGCCCGTTCGCAAGATTGGGTTCTCTGGCATTGCCTGCCGCCGTGCTACGCGCCGGGACGGGAGCCG
Organism: uncultured Planctomycetales bacterium; assembly: GCA_964550865.1. Classification (GTDB taxonomy): domain Bacteria; phylum Planctomycetota; class Phycisphaerae; order UBA1845; family JAFGLZ01; genus JAFGLZ01. The sequence continues at coordinate 1,219 of CAZKCX010000529.1, read as the reverse complement.
TACCACGAGGTCCCGCAGATGCTGCCGTGGCGAGACGGCAAGACGTATGTCCTGTTCTTCGGCAGCAAGCGCGGTGGCTTCACGCAGATGAAGTACGTCTTCGGCACAGACCCGCTGCGCTTCGACGGTTCCGAGCCCGGCCGACATTTGCTGGGTAGCCAGGTCAACCGGTCCGGTCGCGGGATGGAGTATTCCTCGTGGGTGATACCACACCGGGGAGGCTACGAACTGGTCCACATGGTGTATGAGTGGAAGGGCGGCAAGCTCGTCCGCGGCCGCATGGCCTTGCCGAAGGGCCTGGCCGGCACGCCACAGACCGGTCTGCAAGTCAGGCTGCGCGGGGACCTCGCGCCGCGTCGTGAGGACGCCCTTGATATCGGCAGCATCCGGCTCGGGGACGGATGGCGGCGGGACGGCGAGGACCTCGTCGGTCAAGCCGGGAATGAGAGGATCGCATTCGATCTGCCCGGGAGCGGACCTCGCGTCCTCTCGATGGATGCTGCAGTAGCCTCGGGGGCGGCGCTCGGTGTGATGCTGGGCTCGTCCGGCCGAGAGCCGGCAATTCGAATGACACTTAACGGCGGAGGGGTGATCCGGGCCGAGACACCCGGAGTCGAGACCCGACAGCGGTGGGAGGTTCGCAGCGCAGCCAGGGTCAACCTGGCGTTCGCCGTGGTCGGCAAATACGTGGAGGTATATGCCGATGGGCGATACTTGGGGGTGGCCTGTTCGGTTGAGGGGCCCGCCTCCGGCGCGCTCACCGTGTTCGCCGAGGGCCAGGGCACCTGCCGGGTTCGCTCTCTCGCACAGCGGCGCATCGATCTCACCCATACCTACGCTCGCTACGCTGCTTTCAGGAAGGGTTGAGCAATACGCAGAAGAGGACTACTCTGTGGGTGGCCTATGGCTTTAATTGATGCCTCGGACAGACATCGCATGGCATTGCGGCGACAGCTAATCAGCCTGGGAATCGTGCTGCTCCTGGCGGCGGTACGCGTGCATGCACAGAGTCCCGAGGAGATACCGGGGACAATTGTGCACCAGCTGCCGGTGCCTTCGCTGTGGGACCGCTTGTGGGGGCGTGCGGTCTACACGGCGTCGCCGTCGATCGTCGTGACGCCAAAGGGTGAGTACCTGATCAGCTCAAACCCCTTCGGGAGCGGATCGAAGGCGGATGTTTCCGGAACCACGTTCATTCACCGATCCCGCGACAAGGGCG
>CAZKCX010000528.1:0-5425 GCA_964550865.1 uncultured Planctomycetales bacterium | reverse complement strand
TGCCCGAGCCGCCGGATTCATCCGGCGCGGCCGCGCGGCATGAATGCCGCAGCTCGAGCAGCAACCGTGGCATGCGTTGCCCTGTCCATAGTCGCACGACTTGTGAAACGCGGTACTCGACGAATGCGTAGCCGGCGCGACGGAGCGATATCCCCGAAGAGCGAATACATGACGGATCGTCTTGACCGACAAACCGTGTACCTCGAAACATTCGGCTGTCAGATGAACGTCCTGGACAGCGAGCTGGTGCTGGGCGAGCTTCGGGCCGCCGGATACGTCACCGTCGATACCCCCGAAGCCGCCGACCTGGTGCTGATCAACACATGCTCCGTGCGTCAGCGCGCGGAGGCCAAGGTCTACTCCCGGCTGGGGGAGCTGAAGCGCGTCAAACGCGACCATCCGGAGATAATCATCGGCGTCATCGGCTGCATGGCGGAGCGCGACGCCGAGGGGATCCGCGAGCACGCACCGCATGTCGACGTCCTGTGCGGACCCGGGGAGCTGGCCAAGCTGCTAAACATGATCCAGGCGGCCCGCGCCGATCGAGAGCCACGCATCGCCGTCACGCGGGATTGGAGCCGTCGCGTTCCCGTGCATCAGCGCGCGCAAGACGACGACCTCGAGGCGTTGGACCGCTCCCGCCGTCCCGCCAAGGAAGGCCCCCTCATCCAGGCCTACATCCGCGTGCAGCGGGGGTGCGACAAGTTCTGCAGCTACTGCGTCGTTCCCTTCGTTCGTGGTCCGGAGCGATCCCGTCCGCCCGACCACATCGTCGAGGAGGCACGCAAGCTTGCCGACGCCGGTGCGGTCGAGATCACCTTGTTAGGACAGACGGTCAACAGCTACGCTTTCGAGGAGCGGGGCCGAATCGTCCGGCTCCCGGATCTGCTCGAGCGCGTGCACGGGGTGGAAGGCATCCGGCGCCTGCGGTTCGTGACGAGTTTCCCGGGCGACTTCGACGAGGCGATCCTCCACGCGATGCGGGACCTGCCGAAGGTGTGCGAGTACCTGCACCTGCCCGCGCAGAGCGGCTCGAACCGCATGCTCCGGGCGATGCGAAGGGATCATACGGTCGAGCACTACGACGAGCTGATCCATCGGGCGCGTGACATCGTGCCCGGCATCACGGTCGCAGGGGATTTCATCGTCGGCTTCAGCGGTGAGACGGAGGAGGATTTCCGGGCGAGTTGCGACCTCGTCCGCCGCACGCGCTACAAGAACATCTTCGTGTTCAAGTACTCCCCCCGTCCGGGAACCGTCGCCGACCGCAAGGACGCCGACGACGTGCCGAAGGAGGTCAAGCAGCGTCGCAACGCCGAGCTGCTGGCGATCCAGGCCGAGATCTCACAGGCGCAGAACGCCGCGATGATCGGCGAACGAGTCGAGGTGCTCGTCGAGGGATACAGCAAGGCCGCCCGCAAGGCCCAAAGAATGGAGCAGGTGCAAAGCAACCCCAGGGATTGGCGGAGCGCTTCCCAGCTGACGGGCCGGACGCGGGGCGACCAGATCGTGGTCTTCGAGGGGGGCAAGGATCTCATCGGTGAGGTGGTCGACGTCGAAATCACCTCCGCCACGGATCTGACCTTTCACGGTCAGGTGACGGCGGCAACGCATATCGATAAGCGTCCCTAGGATAAAAAATTGCGCTGACGTAACAACTTCGTAAGAATTCGGTTCTTTTCTGTGAACCGGGTTGGGGGCGGCTCGTATAAAAGGGCAGCGAAGGCAACTTCGCACAACAGAACGCAATACCCAAGCTTCTGCCCTCCTCCCCCCACCGACGGCGCAGGGGTTCGGCGAGTTTGGTTCGCTTTGCGAGCTATTCCCGCTGGGTCCTGCGCCGTTTTTTGTTGGGGTTTCCGTGCCTGGGCGTCTCGTGCCTATGTCCCTGCCCGCGTGATACTTAGTGTCGCCTGCGTCCCGGCGGGAAGCGTCACGCTGTTCGAGCCTACCTCAAAGCTGTCGGGGTCTTCGGTGAGCAGGATCACGTACTCATAGAATCCAGGGCTGAGGGTGAGCTGCTCGGATCCCCCGCTGGCGATCTGAACGACCTCGCTATCCGGCCCGAAGAAGGCGACCGCGATCGTCTGAACGTCCCCGACAGCGTTGATCACCGTGACGACCGAGTTGGCCGGATCGGGTCCCCCCCCCACCGGGGAGATGCCCGCCGCCGTCAGCGATGGCGTACCCAGGGCGCTGAGAAGCTGAAAGGTCATGCGATCCAGCCCGAGGGGCTCGAGCGCCAACGCACGATTGGGAGGGGATAGCAGGCGAAGACGCGTGATGTTGACGCCGAGGTCCTCGGCCGTGGAGCTGTCGATTCGGAAACCGCCGGGGGCGCTCGCATCCTCGACGAAATCGATGATGATGATTGATTCATACGTGTAGTCGGTTCCGATCTCCAGGGTCACCGCCTCAGCCGTCCCTTGCGTCGGAACGTTTGCCTGCGGATCGCCGAAGGGCGCGGCCGTGAAGCCGATCTTCTCGTTGAGTAGGTCCAAGCTGGGCAGGTTGGTGGTCAACGCCCCGCCGGAGGGATAGGAGCGGAACGCGAACACCTCGTCTTCCAGGTTGTTTTCGCGGATCAGCTCGATGATCTTCCGCCCCCCGAGGGTAATGGCTCGCGTTGTGGACTGCGCAAAGACGGGCGTGACGGAATTGGGCTCGAGGTCCAGGGCCGACGTGACCCCGAGTTGACCGAAGGGCAGCACGCTGTTCGCGTCGCTGGGATCGTATCCCCCATAGGTACCGATCGCGCGGAAAGCGGTTCGATTGATAAACCCGATGCCCAGGTCCGCACGAAGGTCCACTTGTCCACTGGGATCGGTGAACCGGGCGTCGTCGGGACTCGACATCACGTTCGGCCCGAGGGGGGCAACCGCCGCCAAGAAATCCGAATTCGAGCAGCTTGGCAGAACTGCCAGAAGGAACAACAAGCAGACGCATACCCATATGCCGAGTAGGACTATTCCGCCATCGTGCGACTTGGATCCCATCCCATGTCCCTCGCTCGAGCCCGAATGGAGTTGGGGATTTCGGCTGCTGCCGGACGTCCCGCCTATCCGATTCTATCGTACATCGGGCGCGCACACCCATTTCGGAATGCGGTCGCACGCCTAGTAGGACATCGACCGACGAGCCGCGTTTGCTCCAGGATAAGGGCAGGTCGAACGAACAGAACACGAGCGGCCGAACGCTAGGCGTATGATTTCTAAAGACTTGCAGGCCGGTCGGCTTGACTTGCCGCTGAGGGCCCGCCTAGCATTACCCAGGACGGTAGGATCGCAGCAAGCCGCGCTGCAGCGTTTTGAGGTCCTGGCGGGCCACTCCCCGAAACGGGCTTACGAAAGGGGTCTTCCTGATGCCTTGGAAAGGTCTTGTTCTCGCGCGCGGTCGGGCGTGCGCGCTCCTGTGTGCCTTGCTGCTCCTCCCCATCGCCGCCTGCATCCCCACGATCCCGGGAGGCACGGAGGATGATTCGTCGTGGACCTCCACGCGCGAGTTGGGCATTTGGGCAACCAAACCGAGCGATACCGTTCCCCTCGGCCTGAACAATAAGAACGTTCCGCTAGCCTGGCACGTTTCGGTCCCGGAAGGAACCACTGCGACCGTTTCCATTCTCCTGACGAACCTGGACGACAGCAATTCGACGGTGGCGTCGGGGATTCCGGCCGTCGCAGGGGTCACGGGCACGTACGAGTTTCGCGGAGTGGACAACGCGGGTACGCAGCTCCCCATCGGCATCTACGATGTGGAATACACGATCGAGGATGGCAGCGGCGGGACGGCGACGGACACGGCCTCCGGGGATGTGATGATCCCCTTGCACTTCACCGCCCCCACCACCCCGGTGGCGATCCAGGCCGAGGATCTGCCGACGGACAAGTTCGTCGTTCGATGGGATTTCCTCAATCTGAACCAGCTCATCGCTTTGAGCGATCCGAATCGGACCGGCGCGATGCGGCTGGACATCGGCCTGATCTCAGACCCCAACGCCTATGATCCGAACAACACGAACGACGGAGTGCACTGGTTGTCGTCTGGGGGCTTGATCCTCTGGCCGAGTGAGGGCTTCTCGCCGACGGACTTCGAGTTCGATGGCACGGTGTATGAGACGACCAACTTCGGAAACAAGGGCGCAGATCCCGAAGGCCAGGACATCGAGCCGGGCACCTACTATGTACTGGGCCGAATGTTGCACTCGAGCTTCAGTTGGGAGATCTTCTACCTCTGGTCGCAGGGAACGCTCACCGTCTTGCCGTAGGAGACAAATGTGATGCCGAGCTTCTTCGCGCGACGCTACGGCCGTCCGAAGCATCAGGTCTCGACCACCGAACGGCTGATCAGCGCGATCATCCTCCTCGCGCTGACGGGTCTGGCGGTGGCGGTGGTCCGCGCGCTGACGGTCCGCAGTGAGAGCATCGCCGCGGTCGGGCCGACCGGCGAGGCGAAGACAGAGACCAAAGACGACGAGGTCTTCGACCTGCCCACGCTGGACATGGCCGGCTGGTCCGGCCCGCACGGCAAGGAGTGGTACGACCTCGAGACGGTGCACAAGAAGATCAACGGCCGCGTCGGGCTCTATGAGAACTACGAAATGGACTCCATGACCTTCTGCACGTACAAACATCCCGGCGACGACGATCGCTACATCGATACGTACGTCTACGACCTGGGCAAGCCCCTGAACGCCTTCGGGTGCTTCAAGGCCGAGTTCGCGCCGGGCATGCCGGCAGCGAAGGTCGGTCGAGAAGGCTATCGGGCGGATCAGAGCCTCTTCTTCTGGAAGGGTCCTTACTACGTCCAACTCGTCGCCGGGGGCTCAGTGGGCGAGGCGGACGCGAAGGTCGTGGACCACCTCGCCCAGCAGATCGCCGACAGGATCGACGACCAGGGCAAGCCGCTATGGGGTGACGAGATCCTGCCCAAGAAGAACCGACGCCCGCAAAGCCTGGGGTACGAGGTCAAGAACGCGTTCAGCCTCGAGTTTCTGAAGGACGTCTTCCGCGCCGACTATGAGGAAGGCGAGCATCAGTACGCGATGTTCATCCACCGTGCATCCAGCCCCGAGGTCGCGCGAGCCACGGTCGAGGCCTACGGGAAGTACCTCACGAAGCACGGCAAGATCCTCGCCAAGGAGGATTCCCCCGGCGGCTACACGCTGGTGGGCGAGGCCCTCGACATGTTCGACTACGTGTTCTGCAAGGGCACCTACCTCGGGGGCGTTAACGGATCGGACACCTTGGAACTCGCCAAGGAGCGCGGCAAGCCATTCCGGGATAGCCTCAAGACGGACTAATTTGTTCGCAGCAAGTTCGGAATGGGGTGACTAGCGCTGCATTTCAGAAGTATCGCGACTACGTGCCCGAACCGCGGCATTCATGCCGCGCGGCCGCGCCGGATGAATCCGGCGGCTCGGGCAGCG
>CAZKCX010000527.1:0-5432 GCA_964550865.1 uncultured Planctomycetales bacterium | reverse complement strand
GGCGGCCGTGCCACACTGTTCGATCTTTGCTGCAAGCAGCTTAGGCGTTTGCCCATCACCCGCGGGCGGGATGCACGCCGCCCTGCAGCTGCGGCCTGGTCGACGGGGCCGGAAATGCCCGGCAGCCCCGGCTGGACTGCTTACTGCTGGAAGTTCGCGACGAAGTAGAACGGCGGGTCCTGCAGGACGTTCGTGAGTAGACGGGTGAGATCGCCGGAGGCCTCGAGCAGGATCTGACCCCGTCCCATCTCGAGCTCCCGCTGAAAGGCCGCGCTCGGCGAGCGGTTCATGATGTCCGCCAGCGGGACGTGATAGAGCCCGATCAGGTGGCCGATCTCGTGCGCCCCCGTCTGGGCCAAGCCCAGCACGATGTTGTTGATCGAATCGATCACGGCGGTTCGACACGCGCGGCCACGACCCTGAAAGCTCCCGACGTAGACCACCGCCTCGTCGGAGCGGTTCTGATTGCCGGGGTCCAGCAGGGTCCCGCGGGGGAGCATCTCGCCGAAGACCACCACGTCGGTACACTCCGCCTGTTCGGCCAGCAGCGGCGGCGTCTCGAAGGCGTCCCACGTCTCGTTGGGCTCGGGGATCCTGCGCTCCGGGCTGAACGTGAGCGTCGAGTAGGGCTCTTCGGGCAGCGGGTCGTCCTCGCTGAGGATCTGGATGGGCGTGTTCTCAAAGAGGATCCGCAGACGCTCGAGGACGCCCTCGCGGACGAGATCGCTGATGTCGACGAGGACCTGGATCTCCTCCTCGGTGAAGGACGTCGGGTCGACAAGCCCGGGGCCGGTCAGGTAGTCCGGCTCGAAGACGACGCGGACGGCCTGCGTCGCCGGCGGCATGAAGGTGGGGTCTCCCCGTTCGGCCGCCAGCGTCGCCCACCGCCTGCTGGGAAGGACCTCCGGATCGAACACCACGAACGCGAAGTATCGGCCGGGCACCTGGACGCGGTAGTCGAAGGGTTCGCCGGGGTCGCCACCGCCGGCAAGGCGACCGATGTCGTCGCGCTCCGCGTCTTCGGCGAGGACCATGACCGACGTCACCGCCGGTCCGTCGGCCTCGAGCCGGAAGACGTCGCCGCGCTCGAACTGCCCGAGCGGAACCACATCGTAGTCGATCGTTCGTGGCCTTCCGTCGAGCGCGATCGGCGGCAAGTCCTGAAACGGGTTGACGAATTCGATGGGTACGCCTGACTCGGATCCGGGGACACAGCCGCCGCTCAGCAAGGCCCCACCCGTGGAGACCCCCAGCGAGAGTCCTGTGACCAGGCAGGCAACGGCCGTTCGCGTTTTCCACTCCGGCGTCTTCATTCCGGTTCCGCCAAAAACGTGATCTGTTCCTGCGGTGTCTCGACATCGATCGCGTACGGCCGGAACACGTACCCGTCCGCGAAGACCTCCACGCGGTAGATCCCCGCCGGTCGCTCGAAGGCGAACAGGCCGTTGGGATCGGTCTTGGCCACGTCGATCGGCAGGCTCCAGCCGGCCGCGTAGTTCGGGTCGTTCGGGTCGTGCGGATCGTTCGGGTCGAACGGCGTGCCGAGCTCGTCGAGACGGCGGCGGACGAACGTCCGCAAGAGCACGCCGAAATCCTCCAGCCCGGTCCCGTCGGCGAGGACGACCTTCCCACCGATCGGCTCCGACTTCAGGAGCCACGGGGCTTCCGCGTCGGCGAGTGAAGCGTCGACGCCGTCGATATCCCATACACCCTGTGTATTCGGGAGGAACGTCCCGCGACGGATGATTTCGGCCTCGAGGCCGGTATCCTGTCCGATCTTGACCCGCGCAGTATCCCCCGGCGCCTCCCAATTGATAATGCTGTAGACCTCGATGTCCGTGACCGCGCAGGCCGGAACGCCCAGCGCCTCGCCCGCTACCACGGGCGTCGCCTCGACCTCTTCCCCTTCGTCCAACCCGATGGGGATGTCCTGATTCACACGGCGGTACAGCAGCAACCGCAGGTCGATGGAGTTCGGGCACGGACGATCGAACAGCTCGAAGAACGACTCCCGGTAGATGCCGCTGGGCGGAAGGAGCGGGAGCCGAATCCACGCGTCGGCCTCGGCGGTCTCGTCGCCGGGGCGAATCTGGAGCGCGGCGTAGTGATTGGCCGAAAGGTTCAGGAAGAGGAGTTCCGCCTCCGGCGCGAGGTTCTGCAGCGGCGGGTCCTGCACGGGCAGGCACGCGCCCGCCGCGAGCAGCCCGACGGCCAGAATCGACACGATGCGTCTCACGGTTGCCTTGCCTCCATCACGACACGAAATCCCCAGTAGTGCGTCTGCGTCGTCGCGTCGCAGTAGTTTCGCTGCGCGCTGCGGCAGCGAATCGCAGGAGAGTAGTATGCCCCGCCACGAACGACGTACAGCGCATCGCGCCGATCCTCGGGTACGCTTGCGTCGGCGAACTTCGCGGGAAATCTCGAATCGCATAGTTCCCACAAGCCGCCGTGCATGTCAAACACGCCGTGGGCGTTGGGCATTCGCCGCGCGACGACGTGCCGCGATTCGTACCCGTTGCAGTTGGCGAAATACCGCGCGTAGCGAACGTCGTCGCCGAAGCAGAAGCGGCCGTCGTTGCCCGCGCGACAGGCGTATTCCCATTCGTCCTCCGTCGGCAGCCGAAAGCGACAACCGTCGAAGCTTGGTCCGACGGCGTCCGTGAGCCACGCACAGTACTTGCGGGCGATAGCGAGGCTCGCGTACCCGACGGCCTCATCCAGCCGGTCCGCTTTGATCTTCTCCTGCCAGCGTTCGAGATCCTTCTGGAGAAGCTCCCCGCGATGCTTCGAATCCCCCGTCGTCTCCTTCAACCAGGCCAGCATCTCCGGGTCGGCGAGGAACCCCCGAAACGCCCGCATTGTGACCTCGGTCGTCGAGAGGAAAAAGGGCGCGATCGCCACGCCCGCCTCGGGCCGGACCTCGTTCTCGTAGCGACCTTCCTCGTTTGCGGGGGAGCCGCGCCGGAACGATTTGCAGCCGGGGATGCGGACGAACGACAGTCCCGTCGGCATGTGGACGCGCAGATCGGGCGCCTCGATCAGCGGGAGGTCTCGCCCGCGCATTCGAGCCGCCCACCAGGCGGCCAGGCGAACACCGGGGTCCGATTCCGTCTTCGCCGCATCGACGCACACGCCGGCCAGCGACGGGTCCGGTGGCCGCGTCTGGCCGATCAGGCAGAAAGACACGTACTTCTCTTGATTCGTGCCGCCGACGGCCTTGGCCTTGAGCTGCGCGACGATCTCGGACGGCAGGTCCATCGACGCCAGCTCCAACCATTCGCCGTGTTGCCACAATGCGCCGCCGTCGACCGACGCCCAGAACGCGTCCGGGTTGCTCCAGAGCGCCCCCCGCGCGCCGGCGATCCGCTTCGTATACACCGGCGAGTCGACGTTGCCCTTCGTCTGCACGGACACCATCGCGCGGACGCGGGGAGCGGCCTGCGCGAGGTCAACGGCCGCCGCGGCGGGCCGGTTCACGAAGGCCGCGGCAAGCTGCTCGGCGCGCGAGCGATCGATGTGCTCGGCCCGGGCCTGCAATCGCGTCGCCATATGGGACAGCACCGCGGCAAAGACCACGATCAAGACCGCGAAGCCGGCGACGATGCCCACCGTGAGCTTGTGACGCGACACGGTCTTGCGGAGCACATACCAGCCGCTGTCGCGCTTGGCCTCGATGGGCTCGCCGCTGAGGTAGTGACGGATGTCGCGGCCCAGCTCTCCCGCGGACTGATAGCGCCGTTCGCGCTCCTTGCTCAACGCCTTCAGGACGATCGTCTCGATCTCGTTGTTGATCTGTCGACGGATCGTGCTCGGCCGCGCGGGCTCGGCGCGGAGGATGTTGTCCAGCACGTCGCGCATGTTCCCGATGACCTCATACGGGAAGCGCCCCGTCAACATCTGGTAGAGAATCACGCCGAGCGAATACACGTCGGTCCGCACGTCGATCTTGCTGGGGACGGCCTCGGCCTGCTCCGGGCTGGCCCACGGCAGCGAGCCGAAGAACTGCCCCGTTACCGTCACGACGCGCGGCTCGTCTCCGGCCGTCACGCTCGCGGCGGTGATCTTCGCCAGACCGAAGTCGAGCACGTGCGGATTGCCGTCGCCGTCGACGAGGATGTTGCTCGGCTTGAGGTCTCGGTGGATGATGCCCCGCAGGTGCGCGGCGTTGATGGCATCGCAGACCTTCACGAACAGCTCGATGATCTGCTCAACCGTGGGCCGGGCGGTGACCACCCAATCGTCCAACGGCCGACCCGAGACATAGTCCATCACGAAGTAGAAGCTGCCCTGCGCGGTCCCGCTGTCGTGAATGCTCACGATGCTCGGGTGGTTGAGCTGGCCGAGGATCTCGACCTCGCGCTCAAAGCGAGCCCGGTCATTGGGCCCGGCGAAGGGCCCTTCGTGCATGACCTTGATGGCCACGCGCCGCTTGGTTGATCTTTGGATGGCCTGATAGACGACGGCCTGTCCGCCGCGGTGGATCTCGCCGAGGATCTGGTAGCCCTCGATCTCCACGCCGTGCTTGGCCACGTCGAACATCGACGTCGCCTCGTCCGGCTTGGCGGTCTGGCTGAAATCCTCGACCCGCTCAACGGGAGCCGTTTCGTTTGCCGTGGACGTCTCGGTTTCGGTCTCGACCTCCGGATCCGTCGGCGGCGAAAGGATCACGGAGGGGCTTCGACCCGAGCGGACCTGCTCCACGTAGCACCGGCACGCCCCGCACCGCTGCAGGTGCGACTCGATGCACTCCCGTTCTTCCGGCGAGGAGCCGCCGGACAGGAAGCGAGCGACGGCCATCGGGTTGGGGCATGCGCCCGTGGCGGTTTCCCCCGGGGAGAACGGATCCATGGAGACGTGCGGATCGGTCACTGCGTGTTCGGCCGGCTGATTGCTCATCGGAACCTTGGTTCATTATACCGATTCGGGGCCCCGCGGTGGGTGCGCGGACCCGGCCCCACACGGATAGAGACGCCCCTCGGGCGGGGGCGGATACACGATTTCCGGCCGACCGTGACGTGCGGCCTTTGTCTAGCCCTCTGCGCTTCTCACGATCGGGATGCCCGGAGCGTAGGCCGAACACAGCCAGGCGAGAGCGTCACGCGAGGTGTTTGTTCAGGGTCTCATCGATGGGAATCCGCAAGTCAATCTGATGCGATGGAATGTGTCAGTGAATCCGGAAGGTCTTCATGCTCTTGGCGAAGACGTCATCCAGGGATTCGCCTCCCTCGGCCGGCGTGGTGCACGTAGCGACGTACTTCCGATTGGTGTTTCCGAAGAAGTAGAAGCTCTGCCGCAAGCCGTGGCCCTTCTGCTCGTTCTCGGCGACGACGCGTATGCACGGCGTGCCGTCTTCCGTGCGGAAGTCCTCTCGCCTGAGAACCTTGACGCCCCCCTCAGAACGGGGGCGTCACCGACTCGGAGCCAACTGGGGA
>CAZKCX010000526.1:0-5437 GCA_964550865.1 uncultured Planctomycetales bacterium | reverse complement strand
CGAGGTAGATCTGCCCGTCGGTGATGCTGATCACGTTGGTCGGGATGTAGGCCGACACCTCACCCTCGAGCGTCTCGATAATCGGCAACGCCGTCAGCGATCCGCCCGTCCCGGGGATGATCCGCACCTCGTGTGAGTCCTCTCCGAGCTCTTTCACGTCAGTCTCGGATTCCCACTCGCCCGGGACGCCGATGTACTTCTTGCCGTTGACGCTCTCCGTGGCGTCCTGGGGGGCATCCTTCTTCACGACGATCCGCTCTTCCGCCAGCTTGCACGATCGCTCGAGCAATCGGCTGTGGAGGTAGAACACGTCGCCGGGGTACGCCTCGCGGCCGGGCGGTCGACGCAGCAGCAGCGAAAGCTGTCGATACGCCGTGGCCTGTTTGCTCAAGTCGTCATAGACGCAGAGCGTGGCCTTGCCCTCGTCGTACATGAAGTGTTCAGCCATCGCACAACCGGCATACGGGGCGATGTACTGGAGCGGAGCGGGATCGGCGCTGCTGGCGACCACGACGATCGTGTAGTCCATCGCGCCATGCTCGCGGAGCGTCTCGACGACGGACGCGACGGTCGATTCCTTCTGTCCGACGGCCACATAGACGCAGATCACCGCCTGGTCCGTGCCCCAGTAATCCTTCTGGTTGATGATGGTGTCGACCGCGATGGCGGTCTTGCCCGTCTTCCGGTCGCCGATGATCAGCTCGCGCTGGCCCCGGCCGATCGGGATCATGCTGTCGATCGCCTTGATGCCCGTCTGGAGCGGCTCGTTCACGGGCTGCCGTTCGGCGATACCGGGGGCCTTGAACTCCAGCGGCCGACGATGCGGCGACTGGATCGCGCCCTTGGCGTCCAGCGGATTGCCCAGCGGGTCGACCACGCGGCCGATCATCGCCTCGCCGACGGGAACCGACAGCAGCAAGCCGGTGCTGTAGACCTCGTCGCCCTCCTTGATGCTGAGGTAATCGCCCAGCACCACGCAGCCGATCGAGTTCTCTTCCAGGTTGAAGACCTGACCGGCCGGGCCGTGGTCCTTGTCGCTGAATCGCAGCAGCTCACCCGCCCGGGCCTTCTTCAGCCCGTACACCCGTGCGATGCCGTCGCCGACCTCGAGGACCTTGCCGACCTCGGCCACCTCGATCTCGGGCTGGTACTGGGCGATCTCCTGCTTGATGACCGAACGGATCTCGTCCGCGTTGATCTTGGTCATAGCCGACCCCTACTCTTTGCGTTCCGCGCGTTGAAGGTGGACCCGATGCCTCAGGCCCCTTCCTCCACCCAGAAATCATGCTTGCCGGAGAGGATCTCCTGCCGGCCAAGCTCGATCACATACTCTCGCATTCCCGACAGCCTGCTCCGCAGCGATCCGTCGTATTGCCGATCGCCGATTTGCAGGATGATCCCGCCAAGCAGGTCGGGCACCACTTCCTCAAGGAGCACGGCCTCCTTGCCGGTCAACTCACCGACGAGAGAGCGAATCCGCTCGCGCTGCTCGTCATTCAGCTCCGTGGCCGAGCGAACGCGCACGTCTTGCCGGTTCCGCTGCGCGTCGTACCGGTCCTTGTACCGCTCGAACACGGTCGGAACGATACCCGCCCGGCCGTGATCGTTGAGCACGAGCATCGTATTGAGCACCAACTCGTGGATCCGCCCCTCGAAGATCTTGCGGAGCGCCTCGCGACGATCGTCGTCGTCGACCGCATAGCTCGCGAGAAACTGCGCGAACTCCTCATCGCCCTTGATGGTGTCCACGAGCGACTCGAACTCCGTGAAGATCTCCTCGGCGATGCCGCGCTCGTTGGCCAGGTCCAGCAACGATTCGGCGTAGATGTCCGCCGCCGCCAGTGCTGTATCAAGGTCGGATGCCATACGCGTCGCTCGTTCGCTCCGCCGCCTCTGCACGCCCGTGTCCGGTTGGGGCGAGCCCCGCGGCTGCGTGTCGTTAGTTCGAGGAGGCCTCGCCCTTGCTGCGAATCTCCTCCAGCGAGGAGGCCACCAGGTCCCGATGCTTGTCCGCGTCGATCTCCTCGGCGAGGATTCTCGCGGCCACCTGCGTCGCCAGGTCGGCCGTCATGTCGTAGATGTTCTTGATCGCGTCTTGATGGGCGACCTCAATCTCGCGCCGGGCCCGCTTGATCATGTTGTCCGCTTCGGTCCGGGCCTGTGATTCGATCTTGCGCCGGAGCTCCTCGGCGTCACGTCGGCCCTCGTCGCAGATCGCGCTGGCCTCCTCGCGGGCCTTGTTGAGCTGCTCGGTGTATTCCTGGAGCAGCCGCTGGGCCTCTTCGCGCTCCTTCCGCGCCTCCTCGATGGACTCGCGGATGAAGTCCTCGCGGTTCTTGAGGGCGTTCAGCAACGGACCCCACGCGTAGCGGCCGAGGATGTAGACGACCGTCAGGAAGATGACGAGCGTCCAGATGACGTTGCCGAAGTCGCCCGCCCAGATGCTGGGCGATCCGTGCGCATCTCCATGGGCGTCGGCCTCCCCGTGGCCTTCCGCCGCGATTGCCAGTGACGGGGCAAGCAGAAGCACCACCACGAACGCCGTCACCCGCCAGATCGACCGTTTGTTCATCCTCAAGCCTCCCGCTCGGAGCAGACCAATTGCTTCGACGAAAGATCGGACAGTGAGTCAGAAGAGACTCCTGCGTGGGTGGCCCATGGCTTTAGCCGTGGGGCCCCTTCGCTTGCGCGATGGGAAGGCGAATCTCCAATCGAATTCGTGTCCCCCACCTCCACCTCGATACGGCTTGGTACAAGTGAAGAGGTGGGCCACCCATGCTTCCTGTCGAACCCTACTACTTGATCGCGGCCAGCAGGCACACGACGACCGCGAACAGCGTCGCACCTTCGATCATCGCCGCCGTAATGATCATGGCCGTGTTGATCGAGCCGCTCACCTCCGGCTGCCGGGCCATGCTCTCGACCGCGCTGCCGCCGATCCGGCTGATGCCGCGGGCACCGCCGATCACGACCAACCCTGCGCCGATCGCGCCACCCAGCGCGGCCGCACCGCTGTCGTTGAACCACATGGATTGCGGCGTGGCCTCTTCGTCGGCCTCCGCGGCCATCGCCACCGAGGTGGTGCCCATCAGGACATAGCCCACGGCGATCACCGCCAGCAACGTCTTCGCTGTCTTCTTGTTCATATCCCTTGCTTCCTTAACTCTTGCGCGTCCGGCGGGGTCGAACGCCGTTTCCCGAATGCCATCGCCTCGCGGCCCCGGACCGACGCCCCACTCGTCGGCCATGGCATGTTTCGCGTTGTCCAGGAGTGTCTCAGCACTGCTCTGAAAGACCTCACCGCTCTGCGTGGCCCATGCTTTCGCTCCGGGTGGCCCATGGCTTCAGCCGTGGGGAACTCGAATCTTCCTTCGAGTTTGCGTTCCCCACCTCCAAAGCGGTGGGCCACCCGACTCAGTCGAACTGCCCAATCATTCCCGCAAGCACCCTTGCACGGCCCCGAGCGACCTCAGTGGGCGTGGGCGTGCTCCATGCCCTCCTCGTGCTCATCCCCATGGTGCTCGATATTCACCGCCTGACCGATGAAGAGCGCCGTCAGGAACGTGAAGATGAACGCCTGAAGGAAGGCGACGAAGATCTCCAGCATGTTGATCGCCACGCTGAACAGCCAGCTCCCGATCATCGTCATGATGCCGACCACGGCAAAACCGGGGCCCGCCCCGAGCATGGCCACGCCCGAGCCGATGAACGACAGCAAGACGGCCAGCAGGATATGCCCGGCGAGCATGTTCGCGAAAAGACGAACGGCCAGGGCGAAGATCTTAGCCGCGAGGCCGATCAGCTCCACCGGCACGAGCAGCGGTGCGAGCCATAGCGGACCCGGACAGAAGTGCGCCAAGTACGTCATGCCCTGCAATCTCACGCCGTTGACGACGATCATGATCAGCGTGCACGTCGCGAGCGTGCCGGTCGTGAAGATGTTGCCGGTCGCCGTCCCACCGTAGTACGTCGCGCCGAAGAGCCATTGACTGATCGCATCGAACGGGACGAGCCCGAGCAGGTTGCAGAACAGCACGAAGAAGAACGCCGACCAGACGTAATGGATGAAGCGATCCGTGTGCTCGCCCATCGCCGGCTCGGCCACCTCCTTACGGAAGTACTGGCAGATCGCCTCGAGGCAGTTCAGCCCGCCCGACGGGGCCTGAAGCCCGTCGCCGGTTTGCTTGGCCAGCTTGGGGAAGAGCCAAAGCAGCAGCCCCGCGGCCGTCAGCTGCATGAGGATGTGTCGACTGAACAGACTGAGCCCGCCGACCTCGAGCACGGGGGTGTCGGTGACGTGGCTGAGCGGGTTGCCACCCGAGGCCAGCATCGCAAGGTCGATCATTCGCGAGCCTCCAAGCGTTTGATCAAAAGCACGAGCACGATGACTTCGGCGAACAGGCCGACAAGATAACTGATCCCGACCCAGATCAACAGGGGACGGACGGGCAACTCGGCGAGAATCGTGATCGGGACGGCCAGCACCGCCAGGGCAACGACGCGAAACAGACTCGCGCCAAGCCCGAGCGCGGGCAGATGCTGTGGAGACCGGATCGCCGCCCAAACGACCGGCAGCGAGCCGAGGATAGTGGCCAGCACACTGAGCCCCCCTCCCACGGCCATCGCCAAGATCCCCTCGCGGCCAGCAAGCGAGCGCGTCGGCAGAAACCCGACGGCAAGGGCGAGCAAGACCGCCCCGGTCGGCGCCAGGATCACCCCCATCACGTCACGTCTACGGGCTGTGCTCAATGCAATCGACTTAACGTGTTGAGTCCGACCCCCGATGATCTGACGATGGGCCGTTCGAACCACGCGAACCGGACTCCCGTTCTCGAGAGGCGACTTCTCGTTGGAGGCGGAGGGCTTCGCGGATCAGGTTGGTCATCGATCCGATCAACCCCAACCCCGCCCCGACGACGGTCGCCCAGGGATTCCAATCGAAGTGCTTGCCGATCCACCACCCCAGGGCCACAAAGGCGCCGAAGGCCGCCGCGAATTCAAACCCCATCCCCGCATAGCGATACCAAAAACTGTCGGAGCTCTTCATGGGGACGGGCCCCAAAGGCGAGCCACGGGGCAAATCCGCCGCACGTTTCCACGCGGTGGCGGCATCCGGACTCGGTCCGATCCGTCGACGGTGTGACTCCGCGGGAAGACCCGAAGATGATCCCTGTTGCTCCCGAGTCCGGACTCGGAACCTTAGCACCCCGTCCGCCACGCCGTCAAGGGGCTTCGTCGGAAGCGTGGCATGGCGGAAGGAGCATCCCGCCGGTCGTCGCAGAGTCGGCGTGCATGGCACGATTCTGCCCGAGCCGCAGCATTGATGCTGCGCGGAGGTGGTCCCTGCGGGATGAATCCCGCGGCTCGGGCAACCGAAGCGCACAACGCACCCCGTGATGCCTATGCTACCGGATCGGTGAAGATCGCGAAGACGGTC
>CAZKCX010000525.1:0-5442 GCA_964550865.1 uncultured Planctomycetales bacterium | reverse complement strand
GCGGTCCGTGCGTGACGATATATTCGTCGAAGCCCTGCGTGTGGGGGAACCACTTCCACCCGCCGAGGTGCCATTTGCCGAAGCTGCCCGAGACGACGTTCGCCGGAGCGAGGGCCTCGGCGATCGTGACCTCGGCGTGCGGCAGCTGGAGGATGTTGTCCGGGACGCGGAGCTTCTCGTAGGGCCGCCAGTGGCCGGGGATGAAGTCCGTGAGATTCAAGCGGGCCGGATACTTGCCCGTCATGATGCTGGCCCGCGTCGGCGAGCAAACGGGACAGGCCGCATAGGCGTCGGTGAACCGCATGCCCTGCGACGCGAGGCGATCGATGTTCGGCGTCTCGTGAAACCGGTTGCCGTAGCAACCGACGTCGGCCCAGCCGAGATCGTCGACCAGAAAGAAGACGATGTTGGGCGGCCGCCCGGCTCGGCTCGCTCCGGAGAGGACGCGGGGCATCGCCAGGCCTGCGACCGCCGCACCGGCGGTCTTGAGGAAGTCACGACGGGTTGCCTCTCGTTCGCTCATGGGTTGGCTCCGGTTCTGGTTCTTTCCCTGCGCAAAGCCGCGGGGTGGCAGGGGGATCCTGCGTCGTTTGCAGGGCGGAGGCCCGAGAGCCATTCACCTTGGCTTCCCGGCGTTCCCAAGGCGAGCGGCCCTTCGGTCTCCCGTTCCGCAGTGGACGAGGCCGATTATACCCCGCGCGAATCATGGCGCCGAATCGGCGCATGCGTTGAACGAAGGCGCTCGGATCGAGAGCGGACGAACCGGCTTGACCCTGAATCGTTGCGGCGTCGATACTACGCTCACATCGGTTCTTCGGATCTTCAGGAGAGGGCTGAGCAATGAGCACGCGACGTTTGACGATGGCCCAAGCGGTCGTCGAGTTCCTCAAGAGCCAGTACGTCGAGCGGGACGGGGCGGAGCATCGATTCGTCGAGGGGATGTTCGGCATCTTCGGGCACGGATGCGTAGCCGGCATCGGCCAGGCGCTGGAGGAGTACGGCAAGGACGGCTTGCGATACTACCAGGCCCGCAACGAGCAGGCGATGGTGCACGCCGCCACCGCGTTCGCCAAGCAGAGCCGTCGCATGCGGATCTTCGCGTGCGTGACGTCGATCGGTCCCGGGGCGACGAACATGATCACCGGGGCCGCCGCCGCGACGGTCAACCGCATCCCCGTGCTGCTTCTGCCGGGGGACATCTTCGCCTCGCGGAATGTCGGCCCGGTGCTTCAGCAGCTCGAATCGCCCCACAGCCAGGACACCTCCGTCAACGACTGCTTCCGCCCGGTGAGCACGTACTGGGATCGGATCAACCGCCCCGAGCAGATCATCACCGCCTTGCCCGAGGCCATGCGCGTGCTGACCGATCCGGTGCGAACGGGCGCCGTGACGCTTGCGTTGCCCCAAGACGTGCAAGCCGAGGCCTTTGACTATCCGGAGGCCTTGTTTGCCAGGCGCGTGTGGCCTATCCCGCGCCCCATGCCGGAACGAGAGGTCGTCGAACGCGCGACGAACTGGATCCGCGAGAGCCGTCGGCCGCTGATCATCGCCGGCGGGGGCGTGCTGTACTCGGAGGCGACGCAGGCCCTCATCGCATTGGCGGAATGGACGGGCATCCCCGTGGCCGAAACGCAGGCCGGGAAGGGCTCGATTCCGCACGATCATCCGTGCAACGTCGGGGCGATCGGCGTGACGGGCACGAGCGCGGCCAATATCCTCGCGCGGGACGCCGACCTGGTGATCTGCGTGGGGACGCGGCTGACCGATTTCACCACCGCGAGCAAGACGCAGTTTCAGAATCCCGACGTGCGGTTTCTGGGCATCAACGTCTCGCCGTTCGACGCCACCAAGCATGCGGCCTTGCCGATGGTGTGCGACGCGCGGGTCGGCCTGGCCGAACTGCTGCACCCCTTGGAGGAAATCGACTACAACGTGCCCGACGACCACAAGGACCGGTTGGCCGATCTCCGCTCCGCCTGGAACGATGAAGTCGATCGGCTGTTCCATCTGAACGCCTCGCCGGAGATCAGCCAGGGAGAGGTCATCGGTATCGTCAACGAGTTCATGGGGGAGGACGGGACGGTGGTCTGCGCGGCAGGCGGGCTTCCCGGCGACATGCACAAACTGTGGCACGCCGCCGGGCCGCTGAGCTATCACATGGAGTACGGCTACTCGACGATGGGCTACGAGATCGCCGGGGCGCTCGGCGTGAAGATGGCCGACCCCTCGCGCGAGGTCTACGTGCTCGTCGGTGACGGCTCGTACCTCATGATGAGCAACGAGATCGTCACGTCCGTCCAGGAAGGGATGAAGCTCATCGTGGTGCTGCTCGACAATCACGGGTTCGCGTGCATTCGAGGGCTCGCGGGGAGCTGCGGCAGCCAGGGCTTCGGAAACGACTTCCGGTACCGGAGCGACGACGGCACGATCGATTCGGGCACGTTCCTGCCCATCGACTTCGCCGCCAACGCACGGAGCCTCGGGGCGCACGTGATCCGCGCGCACGATCGCGACGGCCTGCTCGGCGCACTCGGGGAGGCGAAGGCGACGGACCGCACGACCGTGATCGTCACCGAGGTCGCGCGCGACATCTACGTGCCGGGCTACGAGTCGTGGTGGGACGTGCCCGTCGCCGAGGTCTCCCAGATGAAGAGCGTCCGCAAGGCGCGGGGCGCGTATGAGAACAAGCGCAAGCAGGAGCGGTACTTCCTGTAAGCAGGCTGCAAGGATGGTTGGACAGTCATTGAAACTCGGGTGGCCCATGGCTTTAGCCGTGGGGAACGCGAATTTCCAGTCCAGTTGGCGCGCCCCATCTCCAAAGCGGTGGGCTACCCACATTCAGGTTCTTTCTGACGCATTGTTCAGTCTTGCATGGAAGGAGCAGCGTAGGGTTCCGAAGGGGCGTGCATCGCGGACGACGGGCCCCGTTTCGTCGTCAGGAGGCCAAACATGACGCACTTCGTGCTGTTGGGCCTGGTGGTTCTCGGCGATGTGCCGGAGCTCGGCAGCCAGACGCTGCCGATGTCGCAGCGCCCGGAATGGGTCCGTCGGGACGGCATCGTGATGGCCGGCAGCTGGGAGCCGCTGCTCTTTCGTGTGCGACGAGACGGCGCGAAGGGCTACACCCCCACGCCTGAGCAGCGTCGAGCGTACGAGGTCGAGCACAGCCATGAGGTGATCACCAAACTGAAGAACCTCGGCGTGAACTTCATCATGATGCATTGCTACAAGGGCGCGGGGCTCGAGGCGGAGGCCCAGAGCATGCGCGAAGCTGTCGAGTACGCCGGCCGCTACCACGAGGCCGGGCTACGCGTGGGGGTCTACAACTATAGTGGGGCGTTCCTGTGGGAACCGTTGTTCCAGGAGAACCCCGCCGCGCGGGAGTGGGTGCTTCATGGGGCCGACGGCAAGCCCGTGCCCTACGGAAGAGCCACCTACCGCTACTACTGGAACCGCAACCATCCCGACGCCGTCGCCTACTACCGCAAGATCGTCCGTTTCGCCGTGGAGGAGATCCGCACCGACCTGGTCCACTTCGACAACTACCACGTCGGGCCGGGACTGGACGAGGCGAGCGTGCGCGCGTTCCGGCGATACCTCCGCGAGGCGTTCTCACCCAGGGAGCGGACCAAGATGGGCGTGGAGGATGTCGACAGCGTCCTGCCCCCGATGAAGGGGCTGCGTGACGCGCCTCTCTATCGCGCCTGGCAGGACTTCCGCTGTCGGTGGCTTGCCCGGTCGTACCACGAGATGGGCGCGTACGCGCGGTCGCTCCGCAAGGATGTCCTCGTCGAGTGCAACCCGGCCGGCGTGCGAGATCGCATCCGTCCGCCGGTCGATCACGGCAGGCTCTTGCCCGGCGGCGAGGCCTTCTGGAGCGAAGGGGGCGACAGCGGATTCCGCAAGGGCAAGCTGGAGTCGCGGATCCGTACGTACAAGGTCGGACGTCGGCTCGGCAATATGGTCTTCGCGTATACGCGCAAACCGCTCGAGATTGCCGAGGCGATGGCCTTCAATCTGGATTGCATCGGCTGCATCTGCTGGTTCGAGTACGGCAAGCTGACGAATTATCCGGGCAGCCGTGGCAAACCGATCGATCCCGCGATCGGACCGTACGTGGAGTTCTTTCACAAGCGCCGCGATCTGCTCCGCGGCGCGAAGGTCGTCGCCGACGTGGCCGTGCTGAGGAGCTTCCCCTCCCAGGTCTTCGCCGACCCGAAGAACGCCAGGCAGACCTATCTCATGGAACGTACGCTGATCCACGAGCGGGCTCCGTTCCAGATCATCTACGATCAGCAGCTCGATGCGTTGAATCGCTACCGCGCGTTGGTGCTTGCCGGCTGCGCGGCGATGACGGATGCCGCTACGCAGCGCGTTCGAGCGTTCGTCGAGCAGGGCGGACGTATCCTCGCGGTCGGATCCGTCGCCACGCTCGACGGATGGGCCTTGCCGCGCGAGGCGGATCCGTTCGCGGACCTGCCGTCGCAGCGGTTCGTTCGTGTCGAGGGCGTTGACGGCGCCGTCGCGGCCTTGGGTCGCATGCTGGATGGCGGGCCATCGCTTTGCGTCAAGCGGCCGGATGGCGGTGAGTCCTTCCGAGGCCTCTGCGCGGAGCTGACCGAGCTTCCCGGCCGTCGACTTGTGCATCTGGTGGACTATCGCGAAGGTGCCCCGGCCACGTCCGTGCAGATTGACGTGCGACTACCAAAGGGGCGCCGGGCGGAATCGGTGAAGCTCGTCGGCCCGGATCACGAGCCGGACGGGGCCGTAGCCTTCCGGCAGGAAGGTGACCGCGTGCGTTTCAGCGTCCCGACGGTTCGCATCTACGAGATCGCCGTCGTGTCTCATGCAGCCGCACGATGACGGCAGAAGGAGGAACGGGTGGTCTATAACGCCGAGAACCTGCTCGTCCATCCCCGCACCCCGCGGGGCGAGCCGGAGGTGCTCACGCGGGTCACCGCGGAGGACGCCGGCTGGGAGTACCTCAACATGGAGGTGCGCCGCCTGGCCGAGGGCGCGACCTGGGAGGCAAGCACCCAGCACTGCGAGGCCGTGATCGTCTTGCTCGGCGGTGAGTGCTCGATCGCGAGCAATCGCGGCGCGTGGCCCCACGTCGGTCGGCGCAAGAACGTCTTCGACGGCATGCCCTATGCGCTGTACCTTCCGGCCGAGAGCACGTTCACCGTGCAGGCGTCGAGCGCGTTGACGGAGCTTGCCTATTGCTGGGTGCCGACGGACGAGGAGCACCCTGCGCGGCTCGTGACCCCCGAAGACTGCGCGATCGAGATCCGCGGGGGCAACAACGCCACGCGGCAGATCAACAGCATCGTCCCCCCCGGATTCGATTGCCACCGGATCGTCTGCGTGGAGGTCTACACCCCGGGCGGGAACTGGAGCAGCTATCCGCCGGTCAGCAGGTCACAGGCATTGAACAGGACAAGA
>CAZKCX010000524.1:0-5443 GCA_964550865.1 uncultured Planctomycetales bacterium | reverse complement strand
GACGCGTTCCAGTACGTCCTGAACATGCCGATCGAGGACGCTTCGTTCCCGAGCTTCGCCGAGGCCGAGCACGTCGCGCGCGACGCGACGTGGAATCCACGCCAGGTCGGCGCGTCCGAGATGCTCTTCCAGGTACCGCCGGATCCCATGAAGGGCCGCAAGCACGTCTCCGGCGAGTGGCCGGGCCCGGACGGGCTGGACCTCGACGCGTTCCGATCGGCCGATCAGCAGAGGCTGTACGTGCTCGGGCCGTGCGCCGACGTCTCGCGCACGATCGCCGAGGAGTTGGTCGATCCGCTGAACCTCATGGCCGTGGGGCGCCGCGTCGGGCGCGCGGCGGTGGAGGAGGCCAACATCCATCCTCGACCGACCGTCGTGTGCTTCGGCGACAGCATCACCGCGCGTGACTACCCACGGATGCTCGCTGAGCGGTTGGATGATGCCCGCGTGCTCAACGCGGGCGTCGGCGGGAACACGACCGCGCAAGGTCTCGAGCGGATCGAGAAGGACGTACTCGCACACGAGCCCGATGCCGTGGTGGTCCTGTTCGGCACGAACGACAGCGTGATGCCCGCGGCCGGGAAGTACCGCGTCGCCATCGATCGCTATGAGCAGAACCTGCGGGACATCGTCCGGCAATGCCGCAACGCCGGGGCGAAGGTGGTCGTCTGCACTCCGCCGCCGATCGTCCCCGAGCCGTACTACGCACGGCATCCGAAGGAGCATTACGCATCGGCCGGCGGCATCGAGAAGGTCATCGCGCGGTATCGCGACGCGGCGGTGAAGGTCGCTCGCTCGATGAAGACAGGGTTGATCGACCTGCATGAGGTCTTGGGCAGAGACCTCTCGCTGCTCGGCCCGTGCGGCGTGCATCCCACCGCGCTCGGCGAGGAACGGATCGCTTCGCTCGCAGCCGAAGCGTTGAAGCCTCTGTTGCCCGAGCGCGAGGCGGGCGATACGCCCGAAGGCGTGCGGGTCGCGGGCAAGCCTCCCAGGGGCGAGGCGGAGTCCGGCGAGGCCCGCGAGTTCCTCTACGGCGTCCGGCCGACGCAGAAGGACCTGCCCACCGTCGAGTCCCCGGACCAGGCCTTGCCGATTCTGGGGCGGTACGACGTGGTCGTCGTGGGCGGCGGAACGGGCGGGGCACCGGCGGGCATCGGGGCTGCGCGACACGGCGCCAAGACGCTCGTGCTCGAGTATCAGTACGGCCTGGGCGGCGTGGGGACGCTCGGGTTGATCGGGAAGTACTACTACGGCTATCGCGGCGGATTCACGGCCGAGATCGACAAGGGCGTCGGCAAGTTGGGCGGTGAGGACCAACCGGCGACGCCGGGCTGGAACGTCGAGTGGAAGATCGAGTGGCTGCGACGGGCATTGCGGAAGGAGGGCGCGGACGTCTGGTTCGGCACGCTCGGCTGCGGGGCGTTCGTCGAGGAAGGACGCGTCAAGGGCGTGATCGTCTCGACGCCGCAGGGGCGCGGTGTGGTGCTGGCGAAGGTCGTCATCGACTCGACGGGCAACTCCGACATCGCCGCCGCCGCCGGCGCGGAGTGCGTCTTTACCGACGGATCGCACGTGGCCGTGCAGGGAACGGGCATGCCGCCGCGCAAGCCCGGCGCCTCGTACACGAACACGGACTACACGCTCACGGACGACGCCGACATCGTCGACATGTGGCGGACGTACGTCGCCGGGCGGGAGAAGTACAAGGATGCGTACGACCTGGGCCAGGTAATCGACACTCGGGAGCGACGGCGGATCGTCGGGGAGTTCGTGATCTCGCCGCTGGACATCTACAACGGCCGCACCTACCCGGACACGATCGGCCAGTCGTACAGCAACTTCGACACACACGGCTACACGGTGCATCCGCTATTTGCCCTAAACCCGCCGGACAAGAAGGGGATCAAGGCCTTCACGCCGTACCGCGCGCTGCTGCCGACGGGGCTGAAGGGGATCCTGGTGACAGGGCTAGGCATCAGTGCGCATCGCGACGCGATGCCGATCCTCCGGATGCAGCCCGACATCCAGAACCAGGGCTATGCGGCGGGCACCGCGGCGGCCATGGCGGTGCGATCGGGAAAGCCGTTGCGTGAGATCGATCTGAAAGCGCTGCAGCGGCATCTCGTCGAGATCGAGAACCTGCCCGAGAGCGTGCTGACCGACAAGGACAACTTCCCGCAGCCCGCCGAAAGAATCGCCGAGGCCGTGCAGCGCGTGACCGAGGACGCCAAGTCGCTCGGGCTGATCCTCGCGCAGCCGAAGGACGCGATCCCCGCGCTGAAGCGGGCGTATGCCTCCACGTCCGACGAGGCGGCGAAGCTGGCGTATGCCCACATCCTCGGCATGTTCCAGGACGGCACCGGACTGGCAACGCTCATCAAGAGCGTGAAGGAGGCCGAGTGGGACAAGGGCTGGTCGTTCAAGGGCGGCGGGCAGTTCGGCATGAGCCTCAGTCCGCTGGACAGCCGGATCATCGCGCTCGGGAAGATCGGCGATGAGGCCGCGCTGAAGCCGATCCTCGAGAAGGTCCCCGCCCTGGGACCCGACTCGGAGTTCTCGCACCATCGCGCGGTGGCGGTGGCGCTCGAGACGCTCGACGATCCGCGTGCGGCCAAACCGCTAGCCGACCTGCTGCGCAAGCCGGGGATGAGCGGCCAGGCGGTGGTGAACATCGGCGCGGCCAAGCGATGGGCGGATCAGTCGGACGCGAATCTGTCGCGCGATCGCTCGCTGCGCGAGCTGATCCTCGCGAGGGCGCTGTATCGCTGCGGCGACTATGAGGGGGTGGGCGAGCGGATCTTGCGTCAGTACGCCAAGGACTACCGCGGCCACCACGCCCGTCATGCCAACGCCGTGTTGCAGGAGGGGAAGTAGTCGGCGGCTACGGATCGATCCAGATCGGGCTCGACCAAACGGCCTGATGATCGGTCTGCACCGCGCGGATGTAGTAGTAGCAGAACGGCTGGGGGTGGTGCTTCGCCCCTGAGACGAGAACGTCCTTGAGCGGCTCGGTGTCCTCCCAGGTGAAGCTCGCCTCCTTGGTGCGATGGACGACCTTGTTGTTGCGGATTACGTCGATGCGCTCGACGGGCGCCACGCCGTGGAACATCACCTGGATCTTTCGGCGTTTCCTCAAGCTCGGCTGATCCGACGCCTTCAGCTGCGAGCCGATGGGGTGGCCGTTCAGTTCGACGTCTACGATCATCCGCGGACCCGAGGTTGCGACCACGCGGCGGTTCCAGAGCGCATCCCAGATCGACTCGCGGGTACGTTCCTTGGCGAGAACGTACATCCCACCGGCCCAGATTACCTTTCCGTTCTTCTCGATCCGCGAGGGCTTGTCCGTGCCGGCCGTCCCGCGGTGGTCGTCGCCGTTGGCCGTGAAGCCGGCCCGCCAGCCCATCTTCAGTGCGCGCTGCACGAACCCCTTGGCGACGAGCTCTCCGTTGGGTCGGTCGGCCTTGGCGATGAGCGGATTGCCGTCCTCGGCGGCGCATTCGTAGCAGCCGCGGACCTGGTGGAGCTCGATGAACCGCTCGTGGTAGGGACTGTGGTCCTCGTAGTCGCAGTGATTGCCGTCGCTGCCCGGGTGATGCGGGATCACGATCGCCTGCTTGCCCTTCAAGGCCTTGAACAAGGCCGGCGGGTTGTCGTAATGGCCCGTGTCGCTGCGGAAGAGCGGCTGATCGTCCTTCAGGTAGTAGACGTTCCGGTCACCGTCGCCGTTGCGACGCCACTTGGCCCACTCATAGCCGAGGAAGACGACGAACCGACCGGGATCGTTCCACTGTTTGACCTTCTCGCAGATGACCTCCCAATAGGGGTCGGGCGTTTCGTAGAGGTGATCGTGGTCGCTGGAGGCGGTAAAGTCGATGGCCCCTTCGTCACGCATCTGCCGGAAATAGTCGTCCAGTCTGGCCCATCCATCGGACATCTCGGTGTGGCCGTGCAGCATGCCCCAGTAGATGTTGTACTCTCGATCCTCGGCGCGGCAGTCCGTCGGATTCGTCCGGCAGGACTTGCCGGAAGCCCTGTCGACGACCTTGAGCCGATGCACGCCCGCCGTGGGGATCTTCACCTTCACGTTCAGGCAGGTCGAATCCTTCACCGGCTCGACCGTCGCAGGCAGCTTCCGGTCGTCGAGCAGCACGTCGACGTCACGAACGGCCACGTGCGAGAGGTTGTAGTGGCCGTCCACGGGGCGGACCAGCATCGTGATCTCCTCGCCAGGTGTGGTGCGGCTCGGGACGTAGGCGAGCAGGCGTTCGGTCTTCCCGCCCAAGATGTGCATGAGGCAGGCGGCCACGATCTGGCGCTGCGCCGGGAGGCTCCAACGGCGCGCCTTCTTCAATGAGGGTTTCGCGCCGCTCCCGTCGTAGCCGGGCGTATAGAGCACGAAGAACTTATTGAACATCCGCGTCTTCGGGGCAACGGCCCCGCGCTTCGGGTCCTTCGGATCGCCGATCTGAACGACGATCTTCGACCCCTTGGCCAGGCCTTTCTCGGGGACGTCGATCCGCACGTCCGCGAGGCGTTTCGCCCTTCGGAAGGTTGCGGGCAATGGGGTGCCGTTTTCCAAGGCCACGGAGATGTGGCCGGGCTTCGTGGGGTCCTGGGTCTGCAGGTCGCCGAACATCCCCTTGTTGTTGCGATGGCTGAGGATCTCGAGCACGAGCGGTTGGTCCGCGCCGACGTCTCGACAGAGCGTAAGCGGGACGCGCCAAGACGATCGCTCGCCGGCGATGGCGTACGGAGGTTCCGCATGCGTCAGCGTGATCCGCTCCGGGATGCGGATGGGCCTCTCGAACGGCGGCATGTAGTCGATCTGGTTCTGCGGCACCGTGGAGGCGAAGGTGGCGACCGGGGTAGTCACTACAAAGGTCAGAACTGCCAGGATTCGAAGAACGGCGAGGGGCATGGTGGGTCTCCGAATGAGGATCCAAGTTGAACTCAGCCTATGGCATGCGCAACGGCCCAGAAGCGCACGTCACCATAACCTCCATCGTAGCGAGATGAGGAACGCGGGCAAGTCAAGAGAAGGATGGCTGGGGAACGCTCATTCCCGGACGTTGATTCGCGATTCCCACCGCTGAAGCGATGGGCCACCCAGTCCCTGCCTGCTATCGATCGCTCAACCAAAGCAAATCCAAGCAGGCCTGGAGCATCTCTCGTGCCGCTTCACTGAGGGCGGAGTTCCCAGCAGGTGTCGGTGAAGAGGAAGGAGCGGTGCTCGGGGCCGTAGTACGCACCCCCGGCGATAACGAGCTTGCCGTTCAGCTCGGCCGCGGCCGCCCAACCGAGGGGCGTCGGCAGATCGGGGCCTCGTCGCCACCGTCTTCGCCTCGGCGCATAGATCTGCGTTGCGGTGGGGTGCTTCGTGCCCCATCCGCCCATCACCCAGATCTCGCCCTTGTGGGCGGCCATGAGTGGCGCGTTGGGC
>CAZKCX010000523.1:0-5459 GCA_964550865.1 uncultured Planctomycetales bacterium | reverse complement strand
TCTCCGCCCGTACATGCGGGTAGGCGGCCCAGCCGACGACGGCGATGGACAGCAATACGATAGGAATCAGCGTTACCTTTCTCACGTTCAGCCTCCTTATTGATCCCCCTTAGGGGTCTTCAGTTCCCCCTGCCACGCGCAGGGGCGACAGATCCTCCGATGCCCTGTCCGCCCGGACCCATTCCGGGGCCACGGCCCCGACAGCCGCCTCGTTGCCGCAACAGGTCGAAAAGCTCCTCCTGCTGAGCCGTGTTGAGGATCTGCTTGGTGGCGAGGAAGTGATCGGTGACCAGATTCTGCATCTTGCGCTGCGCAGCAAGGATCTCCTCCTGCTTGGCCGCGATCGCCCGGCGATCAGGCTTCGGCGCGGCGATCAGATCGATCATCTCCCTGCGCTTGCGATTCGCCTCTTCGCAGATGGCCTGCGAAGTCTCTTGGAACTCCATCAGCTCGGGTTCGAGCTCGCGCCACTGCTCGGGCGTGGTGTCCAGCCGACGATGAAGCGGACACCAGATCCCGCCGTGACGACCGCGTCCTCGCCCCTGGCCCCGTCCGTGCCCACGTCCGGGGGGATGCCCGCGACGCATCACCGGCTCGCGGACCTCCGGATCGGAGGAGCGGTCCTCCGGCAGGGAAGGGCGGACCTCATCCGTCCAAACGCGCTCGTCAGCCGTCGGTTGCGCCGCCGCGCGGACTGCCCAAGCCCCCACGAACGCCAGGTTCAACCCGACCGAGAGCATGATCACCAACAAGATCAGCGTCTTCCACACGGTCATCGGTCCTCCGCGCTGTCCTCACTCAGCAACGATAGATAGGCGCCCGCCAACGACTCATCCGGGGCCTCGGCGAAGTAGTCCAACCCGTACTCGTCGATGATGTCCATGTGGGCCATGGTCTCGACCGGCGAGGAAGGAGGTCGAGCGAGGCGGTCCAAGGCGAGACCACCCAGCAAGCCCGCCACCAACATCAAGACCGCCGCGGCCCGCATCGGAACCGCAAGCGACTTCCACCACTGGAGCGGGCTCCATGGGACGGGGTCCACCCGCCGGACCGACCGACGCCGGGCCTCGCGCATGATCCGTTGGGCAAAGCCGTCCGGTGCGTCGGCCGTTCGACCGGCCGCGTCGGACAGGAGACCCCGGAGCCGTTCGTGATCCGCCAGCGCATCACGGCACCGTTCACAGGCAGCGAGGTGCCCGCGCACGGCCTCATGAACCGTGGCGGGCAACTCGCCGTCGAGATAGGCGTCGAACTTCTTGCGTGCGCTCTTGCACTGCATGATCGTCACTCGGGGACCGAAACCGCGCGAACGGTTCTTTTGGGTCTACTGCCTCTTCGCGGGCTTTGCCGATTGCGCCGGCTTCTGGTCGTCCGCCTGTTGGGCCCGAAGCTCCTGAATCTCTTCTTCGAGGGCCTCAAGGCGGCGTTGCAGCTCGGCGGTCTGACCCGGGTATCCGGCGAGACCTTGTCCTCGGCCGGGCCCTTGCATCATGCCGCGACCCATCCCAGGACCTCGGCCCATGCCTGGTCCCATACCGCGACCTCGGTTCATGCCAGGTCCCATGCCGCGGCGCTGCGGGCAGCACATCATCCGACCGCCTCGGCTGCCTCGGTTCCCCCAGCCATAGCCGCGACCGGCCCGTCCAGACATGGGACCTTTGCCCATGCCTCGCCCCGAACCACGGCCCATCATTCGGCCCTTGCCCCAGCCGGAGCCGGGACCATCCGCGTAACCTCTTCCGCGTCCAAAGCGGTTCCCTTGCGGGCCTGCCCATGTGGGGCGGAGATCCTCGTCTCGAAGCGTCAGGGTCTTGCCGTCTATGTTGACCTCGATGGCCACATACTCGTCCCCGGGCATCTTCTCCGTGCGGAAGGCCTTGACGCTCACCGCCTGGCCGGGCTTCAGACGCTTGGCCAAGTCTCCGACAACGACCGCCGGACCGAGGTGGACGTTGAGCACCTTCTCATCGTCGGTCTCGAGCAAGAAGTGCGTCCCGAGAGAAGACCAGCCTGTGGTCTTCTTACACGCTTCCTCGATCACCTCTTTGACCTTGCCTTCGAGCGTAACCCGCTGAACGTCCACCGCCCGCCGGGCCACGCCGACCTCATCGCCCATGCCGCGCTGGGCGAGCGCCGCCGGAGCTGTCGCAAGGACCGCCGAGGCACACATCAATCCGATCATCTTGCCTCTGGTCATGGTACATCTTCCTTTCCGTCAACCTGTCTCGCCGGAGGCGTAAGCCCCCGGCCTACCGCCGTCGCCGACACACCTTGCGCCGGCCTTCCATGAGTACAAACGGACAGGTCGACGCAATCCCCCGCGGAATTCCCATCAATCTTCCAGCCACTCCTTCAGCCGGCCCGCCAAAGCCTTACGGGCACGGGCCAGCAGCCGCTCGACGGCTTTGGGCGACACACCCAGCGCCTCGGCGACGTCAGCCCCGCTCCATCCCTCGAAGTACCGCAAGACCACGGCCGATCGCTGTCGGGCTGGCAGCCCAGCCAGAGCCGACTGAATGGCCGCGTCCTGCTCCTCTCGCAAGACCGGGTCCTCCGGCGCCGCCTGGTGGGTGTCGATTCCCGGAAGCTGGTCGGTGTAGACGGGGGTCTTCTTGCGGCAGCGGTCGATGTGCAGGCGTGTCAGGATGCGGAAGAGCCAGGTGCGGAACGAGGCGGTGGGCCGATACCCTTCGGCCGCGCCAAGCACACGCAGAAATCCCTCTTGGGCGAGGTCTTCGGCCTGATGGGCGTCGCCCGTGAGGCGGTAGGCCACGCGCCATGCCCCGGCCTGGTGGCGGAGGACCAATTCCTCGAACGCCTCCAGGTCGCCCCGTCCGGCAGCGACCATGAGTTGCTCATCGTTACGCATAGATCCGTGCCGCGCTTCCTGCGCTTGAGGATTATCTCTCCGAGCCGCCCGTGGTGAGCCAGGTTCAACCACCGGATTCCTCCGGCGCGGCCGTATCGCACGGGATCGATGCCGCAACCTCAGAGCGAAGACGGCATACTTGCCAAACGCAGGACTACACGATCCATTTCCGTTTGATGTTTCGCAGACTGACGGCGAATAGCACCCCGCAGAAGCCCGCCAGGGCCAGGAAGTCCAGCCAAAGCGACAAGTGCTGCTCCTGATGGATGCTGCCATGCAGGATGTCCACGCCGTACGTCAGGGGCAGTGCGTACGAGAGCGGCCGGAGCAGCAACGGCAGCTTCTCGATGGGGAAGAACAGCCCGCACAGGAAGATCATCGGGAACCGGAAGAAATTCGAGAACGTCTGGGCCTCGAACACCTCGCTCACTGAGACCGCAATGAACAGGCCCAGGAACGTCGAGCTGACGGCGATCAGCACCACGGCCGGGATGATGGTCGGCCAGGCGACGCCGGACAGGTCGCTCAGAAGCGCCGCCATGACCACGGGCACGAAGGCGTTGCCGATGCCGAAGAGGATGGCTCCCGTCGTCTTGGCCAGCATCAGGAGTTGCAGCGGGATCGGGGCCAGCAGCAGCCGCTCGAACGACCGGCCCTTCTTCTCGAACGTCACGGTGACGGCCAGCATGCTCGTCGTGCCGAACAGCAGCGACACGGCCATCACGCCCGGCAGCAACTTGGGGATGCTGTCCAGCCCCGAGCCGGAACGGATAAAGAACATGGCCGTCCACGCGAAGGGAAAGATCAACCCCCAACTGATATTGGGCGGCTTGAGGTAGTACGACCGCATGTCCTTGGCCAGGATGTTCCAGAACGCGATCCAGGCCTTCATGCGCCGCCTCCCTTCTTCGCCTTCTCCTGCTTCATCGCGCCGGCCTCGATACCGGTGATCTCGACGAACACCTCCTCTAGCGAGGGTCGAATCTTGCGGGCTTCGAAGACCTCCGCGCCGCGATCCTCCAGGAACCGCACCAGCGGGCCGACCCGGACGGGTTCGGATGACTCCACCCGGATGGCGCCCTTTCCCATGGCCTGGCAGGTAAGCTCGGGGAACTCGGCCGCAAGGGCCTCGCTCAACCCGTCGGCACCACCGCTGACGGCAAACTGCATCACATGTCGGCCTTCGGTTTGACGCATGAGGGCTTCCACCGTGTCGGTGCGAACGATCCGGCCTTCCACAATGAAGGCGACTCGTTCGCACAACCGCTCGGCCTCCTCGATGTAGTGCGTGGTCAGCAGGATCGTCGTCCCGTTCGACGACGGGCTCACGGCCGAGCCGCCGGCGTTAAGGTCCGCGATGAGTTGGCGGATCTGCCGGGCGCTCGCCACGTCGATGCCGGTGGTCGGCTCGTCGAGGAACAGGATGGACGGCAAATGGATGATACCGGCCGCGATGGTGAGCTTCCGTTTCATACCCTTGGAGTAGCCGGCGAACCTGCGGTTGGCCGCATCGGCGAGGCCGAAGCGATCGAGCAGTTCTCGGGCACGGGCCTGGCGGTCCTCTTTGCCCAGGCCATAGAGCGCCCCGCAGAAGCAGAGGTTCTCGAAGCCAGTGAGCTCCGGATAGAGGTTGCTCTCGTCGGGCACGACGCCGATCAGGTGTTGGGCGGCCTTGGTGTCCTTCGAGCAATCCATCCCCCCGATGCGGATCGTCCCCGCATCCGGCCGGGCAAGGCCGGTGAGCATGTTGATGGTCGTGGTCTTGCCCGCGCCGTTGGGGCCGAGGAAGCCAAACAGCTCGCCCTCGCGGATGTCGAAGTCGACGCCCGCCACGGCCTGCACCTCGTCGAACCGCTTGGCCAGACCCCGAACCTCGATGATGGTGCTGCCGTTACTCGCCATCTCGGCCCTCCACCGGGACCGGTGCAGAATCGTTCACGTTTACCAAATGCTCAAAACGCAAGGCGGCAAAACCCGCCCCTCCGTCAGTGCGCCGTTCGATGCGCGCCTCGCTCACAGGCATATCACCGGGATTCCAAAGCAGGGCGCTGGCCGAGGCCCGCAGAACAAAGCCTGCTCCTTCCGCCAACGCCACGGTTTCGGAAATGGTGCGCAAAGAGGCAAGAGAGTAGGCTGGATGGCCTTCGGCAGCCTTTTGCGCGTACAACCTACCCCAAGAGCTGTCCGCCGGAACGATTCCCACGAGAAGCGTTCCCGATGGGCGCAGCACCCTGGCGGACTCGCGTAGGGCCTGCCGGGAGTCCCGTACAAAGCAGAGCGCCAGCGCCATGAGTACGCCGTCGAACGATCCGTCAAGAAAGGGCAGATGCTCCGCCGCTCCCGTATGGGTGCGAACGCCACGTCGCGCCGCATGTTCCAGCATCTTCAGTGAGGGATCTATCCCTTCGGCGATGCCCATCTCCAAAGCGAATCGACCGGTTCCAACACCCACTTCCAGCCATCGCCCGTGGCACTTCGGGCATAGCGCCTTCAGACACGCCGACTCTTCGCACAACACGGCTAAACCTTCGGCGCTCTCGTACCACTCGTCATAGCGGTCGGCCAGAGCGTCGAAAGGTGCACGCGGATG
>CAZKCX010000522.1:0-5466 GCA_964550865.1 uncultured Planctomycetales bacterium | reverse complement strand
GCTTGTCGTCCGCGTGGGTCCAAGCGGCCTCGTCCGCCAGATGCCAAACGTTTCGCGCGAAGTGAGACAGAAGGCCCTTGGGGTGAGACTACGCCCCCGCACCGGTCTCAAAGCGGCGGAGGCCCACTGCTAGCAATGAGCTGACGCGAAGGACCGGGTTCGTGCGGGAAGATTACGGTCATGCCCGATGCCGCAAGCGAAACCTTGCGCGGCACAGAAGCCGCCGCAGAGGCATACGCTGGTCTCATGCACACCGAAACCATGGCCGTCAACAGGCGCATTCCGCCAGGGCGCGGTACGGTGCCGGCGAAGCCCTCGTTACTTTCGTTCCTGCGGTGCGAAGCTGCCGGATGGAGTCGTTGGTTTCACGGAAGCTCCCGGATCCGCAGCTCCTTGAACTCGATCGGCGCGCCCTCGGACTCGAGGCACAGATATCCCGTGCGAGGCTGGCAATCGGTGCCGCCGGAGACCTCCTCGCCGTTGACCCACAGACGGACCTCGCCGTTGATGCAACGCACATAATAGTGGTTCCATTGGCCCGCGCCCTTGCTGAGGTTCTTCGAGGGGAAGCTCCGGCTTCCGTTCGGCGAGAGGGGAGGAAAGGGTTTCATCTTCGATCGGCCCACGGGGAAGACATCCCCGTGGCACGTGAACCAGTTACCCGGCTTCTTCGTTCGCTTCTCGTACTGTTCGGCGAAGCCCAAGTCGAGCACCTGGACCTCGATGCCATGCGGCAACCCGGGCTTGCCTTCCTTGGCGAGCTTCTCGATCGAGTCGTCGGTGGCCCACACAAACACGCCGGAATTGCCGCCTTCCTTGCGGTGGCACCATTGGAGGGAAAGCTCGAAGTTCGTGAACTTCTTCTTGGTGCGCAGCACGCCGACCGGCTTGCCGGTGCAATGCAGAACCTGGCCCTTCCACGTCCACGTGTCCGGGTTGCAGTTAACGTTGGTGAAGTCCTTCGCCTCCAGCGCCCGCCATCCCGGTCCGGTTCCGTCAATGCACGCCTTAGGCCGTTCCGACTCCTGCTCCGCGCCGACCAGGAAACCCGCACTCGCCACGCTTGCGAGGACCACAGGCAACACCAACCACCGCGTGTGGAGAGGCAATGGGAAGGATCTCATGAGCAAATCTCCTTTGGGCATAGTCGCTTTCCTCGGAAATGTCCCGCTGCCCGCCCGTGCTGCATGTCATGCGGTGTGGGACGACAGAGCACATCGCCTTCAACGAGCCTCGACGATCCGTCGGGTCGGGGGTCTCGGGCCGTGTTGTGATCCATGCCGGCCTAGCAGGATCCTCTTTCCCACGGGCGGCGCCATCCCGTTGGCCCCGCGAATGCAATCAGGACGGCCCGCGCACCGTTCCCGGACGGCGTAAGGGCATGATACCGTCGAGCTCGGCCCTTGCAAGGTCGGACTGGCGAAGCCCCCGTCCGGTCCCACGTGATATCGAATCTGCCGGCAATGACGGGTACCCTCGAACAAGCGGCTCACGGTTTCGCCGGCACGACCTCCAGTCCGATCTCGGACGAGTCGGAGGGCAGGTCGGTCCGCGCACCGTGGGGATTGTGGACGATGATCCGGCCCTGCAGGTCGTGCACGCCGAGTTTGGTGCCCTCGTCCTCGGCCTTCAGGACGGGACGGTCGCGATCGTCGTACACGACGCAGTCCACGAAGTCGATGCCGCCGTTCTTGCGCGTCAGCTTCGGCCGAAGCAGCGTGATCAGCAGGGGGAAGCCGGATCGGCGGGACGTCTTGCCTCCCTCGCGGATGCCGACGTCGCGCCACTTGCAGTTCACGAAGCGAACCCGCGCGCCGTCCGAAGACTTGTCGTAGACAAAGATGCCGCCGTGGGCGGTGTTCTCGATGGTGCAGTTCACGAACTCGATCTTGCCCTGCGGCCCGTCGTCCGTGACGGCCCCAACGCCGATGCCGACGTCCGCGCCGCTGCGGATGTAGCAATCCTCGACGCGGAGGGACACGGGGTCGCTCTTGCGGCTGAGGTTCTTGAGGTAGACCAAAACGCCCGCGCCGCGGTTTCCGGCCATGACGCAGCGCCGCACGACGCAGTTGACGAGCTTCTCCCGGGAGCGATTGGGCTCGAAGTCGATCCCCGCCTGCGGCGACGTTCCTCCCGTGTTCGACAGCACACAGTTCTCGATCAGCAGGTTGACCGCGCCGATGACGCTGATGCCCTGGCGGTGGTGGTCGTGGCAGACGACGTCGCGGACCACCACGTCGGCGCAATACGGCAGCTGCTCCGTCGCGCCGAGGTAGATCCCATCCCCGCCGCTGCTCTCGAGCCGCACGCCCTCGACGCGGACCCGCCGACACCCCATGAAGTCGAGCGTCATCCGCCATTCGGCCTTGGCGTAGGGGGCTTGCTGGTAGTCCTTCTTGCGCATCCGCAGCGTCGCGCCGTATCCGCGAATGGCGATGTCGCCGGCGTTCACGGCGGTGAACATCGAATCGCCCTTGCCCCTGTATTCGCCCTTCTTGGCCAGCACGACGACGCCCGGCTCGAAGATCAGTTCGAGGTGACTCCGCAGCCTGATGGGCGTAACGATCCATTCGGTCCCGACGTAGGGCACGATGACGGTCGGCGCGCCGGAATCGATGGCGGCCTGGAGGCACGCCGTTGCGTCCTGTTCGTCGAAGCCCCACCATGCCGCGTTGGCTACCTTCCTCTTGCCGGCCTTTACGTCGTTGACCGCCTCCGGATCGGCCGCATTGGGCAACGGAGCCTCGGCGCGGGCCGAGCCGACGGCGGTCGCGCCGGCGATGATCATGACGAATGCGAACGGGCGAAGGGCGAGGTGCGATCGTGGCATGGCGTGACTCCAGGAATCTCTCGACGAGGAAGCGCAACAACAGCAGGGAGTGTACCACCCGCGATGCCTGTGCGACAGGTGAAGAGCTTGGGGCGTGTTCAAGACCTTCAAATCGCGGTGGGGGGGTAACCCAATCCCGATCTGGTTGGACGTTCGCGTAGACATCAAGAGGACTCCACTTGACAAGGGGCAGCGAACGCCGCGTATCCTGGGGCGGTATGGAACGTAATCGCCCGAACGACGCTCCATACCGCGGAGACAACGCAGAGGCGAATCTCCTCTACGCACCTCCCGCATAGGAGAAAGTATCATGCCCACCCGCAGGGACTTCGTCCGAACCGGCACGGCCGGCCTGCTGACCGGAGGTCTTGTCGGCCATGCATCCGCCTCCGACCAAGAAGCGAAGACGCCGCCACCGCCGACAGTCCCCGGCGGTTGTCCCGTTGGGGTGGTCGTCTCCACGCAGCCCGGTCGGGGCGACTTCTACGTGGGAAATTTCGATTCCGACGGCCACGCGGTCCAACACGCCTACGACGCGATGGTCACCACGCCGGGCCTGCCGAAGACCCTGGTGCTCGATCCCAGCGCGCGTCCGTTCAAGATGGATCGGCCGCTGGATGTGTGGCAGTCGCGGTGTCGCATCACGGCCACGGGCGGACTCACGCTCGAGCCGGCGGAAGGGTACACGGGCCCACTCATCCAGACGACGCAGCGCAAAGAGACCGAGACCGGCGAAGATCGTGTGATGACCAACCTCATCATGGACAATCTCTGGCTCAACGGGCGCAACTGCTCGCTGGGCGTCAAGCTCCGCAACATCCAGCTCTCGACGATCCACCACATCCACGTCCGGTCGACGGACGGGCCGGGCCTGTGGCTCAGCGACGGCTGCATCGAGAACCTCTTCGCCAATCTCGTCCTCTCCGACCGCTGCGGAAACCGCGAACAGCCTGCGTTGCTGATCGAAACCGAGAGCGAGAGTCGACCGAAGTACGTCGGCAACGGCGTGGGCAACATGACGGTGAATAGCACGCACTTCTCCGGAGTGATGATCCATTGGCCGGTGAACCAGGCGCTGCGGATCGCGTGCGGACCGGCCCCGGTCAAGCTGTCTCGACGGCATCGCAAGATCCAGTTCAGCGGCTGCTACTTCCACGGCCATGGCCGCGCCGACAAGCCGGTGGTCACGCTCGCCGATTGCTTTGAGCTGGCCTTTGTGGGCACGCAAATGCTCGCCTGGCGGAAGGACGGCGCGGTCATGCAGCTCGGCGAGAAGGACGCCCGCTGGCCCACCGGCATCGTGATGATCAGCCACTGCCTGTTCGGCTCGCGCCCGGATTCAACGACGGCCGGCATCCGCGTGGTGAACGTGGAAGAGAACGCCCCCTGTCTGGCGGTGTTCGGCAATTCGTTCGGGAGCAACGATGCTCGCCTGGGGCACGCCGTCGACTGGGGGCCTCAGAAGAACAAGCGGGCAAGTTGGGCCGCCAACGCCGTCCATGTCAAAGGCGAGCCACACATCGGCGAGCTGCCCGCCGATGCGGATGCTCTGCCGTTCGCGTAACGTCCACAACCGTGCAACTCGTGTGGCGCGGCCGGTGGCTGAATCTGCTACGATGCCCGCGAGGTCCGGTACAGAAAAGATAGGAGCGTTGGCATGAGCAAACAGACTTCACGTCGCGGATTCTTGCAGCAGGTCCCCGTGGCCGCGGGGCTGGCAGGCCTCGGGCGCGTGGCCATGGCGGCGGAGAAACCCATCCAGGGCTTTGACGAGACCGACAGCAATACACGGAAGGACGCCGTGTGGCGGCCGGTCTCAGACCGTAAGGTCCGCGTCGGCATCGTGGGCTACGGCGTGTGTCGGTTCGGGGCGGCCTTTAGCTTCCAGGATCATCCCAATGTCGACATCGTCGCCGTGAGCGACCTCTTCCCCGCCCGGTGCAAGAAGTTGGCGCAGGCGTGCCGGTGTGAGAAGACGTATCCGTCCCTCGAGGAGATGGTGAAAGACGACCGGATGGAGGCCATCTTCCTCGCGACGGACGCGCCGAGCCACGCACGCCACGCCATGCTCGTCCTCGAGCACGGCAAGCACGTGGCCTCGGCGGTGCCGGCGGTGTTCGGCTCGCTCGAGGATGCGGACAAGCTTTACGACACGGTCAAGCGGACCGGCAAGAAGTACATGATGTTCGAGACGTCGGTCTATCGGAACGACTGCTACGCCATGCGGACGGTGTATGAGGCCGGGAAGTTCGGCAAGCTTGTCTACTCCGAAGGCGAGTACTATCACTACTGCCACACGCCCATCGACTCGTACAAGGGCTGGCGCGTCGGGTGCCCGCCGCTGTGGTATCCGACGCATTCGACGGGATACCTCGTGGGCGTGTCGGGCGAGAGCTTCACGGAAGTCTCCTGCATGGGGATGCCGAGCCACCTGGACTACCTCCAGCCGAAGAACAATCCGTACAAGAACCCCTTCGGGACGGAGATCGCATTGCTTCGTACGAGCGGCGGGGGCATGTCCCGGATGCTCATGAGCAAGGATACGCCCGGCTACCACGGAGAACGTGGGCGCGTGCGCGGTCAGCTCGGTTCGATGACGGGCACCAAGTTCGAGGGCAGGGCGGACATCTCGAAGC